>DATLTN010000064.1 GCA_035533595.1 Acidimicrobiales bacterium | reverse complement strand
GAGGATCTCGTCGAGGTGTTCGAGGCCGACCGAGAGGTGCCCGGCGTCGGGGACGAGGTGGGCGGCCGCCCCCGGCACCGTCTCGGCGAGCCAGCGGCCGTGCGCGAGCGGGACCATCAGGTCGCTCTCGCCGTGCCACAGCGAGACCGGGACCGCCAGCTCGTCGGTCTCGAAGCCCCACGGCTTCACGAAGGCGAGGTCGTCCTCGAGCCAACCTTCGATGCCGTTGCGGAGCCCCTCGTGGAAGCCCGCCGCGAGGTCCTCGCTGAACGCGCCGGCGAGGACGCGGCGATCCGCCGGGGGGAGGAGGCTCGACAACGCCGCGACGATGCCCTCGGGGGTGATCTGGCCGAGCGCCCATCCCCACCTGTCGAGCAGGGCCCGCAGCGGGGCTTCGCCTTCGAGCGCCGCCCCGAACTCGGTGAGGTTGTCCTCGCCCATCCCGGCCAACCAGTCGAGGCCTGCTGCGGCGTGCGGGGCGACGCCGCCGATGACGAGGGCGGCGGCGGTCCCGGGAAGACGCGCCGCGCAGGCGAACGCGTGCGGGCCGCCCCCCGACCACCCGGCGACGAGGCAGCGCGTTGCGCCGAGCGCCTCGAGGAGCGCGGCGGTGTCAGCGACGACGTCGACGACGGCACGACCAGGAAGGGGCGTCGAGGCCCCGTAACCGGGGCGCGCGGGCGTGACAAAGCGCAGGCCGCGGGCGTGCGCCGCCGCCTCGAGCGCGCGGTAGGGGGGAGCGCCGCCCGGGGTGCCGTGGTGGAAGACGAGCGGCAGCCCCGCGGTGGGGCCGCTCACCCGGTACTCGAGCTGCCGCCCGTCGGGGAGCGCGAGCTCCCTGTTCATCGCGCCCGCTCGGAGCGGCCGCGGGCCCTCAGCGGCCGCGGCGCAGTCGCCAACGCTTCAGCAGGCGCATGAGCTTGCGGAGGATGAACATCACGCCACCACCCTACGAGGAGCGCCCGCCCGCCGCCGCCCGCCTCAGACGTCCTTGGTGTACAGCTCCTCGGGCATCGTCGAGCTGAGCCCCGACTTCGCGAGGCCCGCCTCGAAGGTCTCGCGCACGTAGGGGTCCTCCTCGGCGAAGCCGATCGCGTGGCCGCCGAGGCTGATGTTGCTGTTCACTCCGGCGCCGGACTCGGTGAAGCCGCGGTAGTTCTCCGGAAGTGGCCCGCCCCACATGTTGAAGACACGGAAGGGGTCGGCGGAGACGGCGAAGTGCTGGTGGAACCAGTCCCCGCCCCCGGGCGCCGCCGAGACGAGGCCGCCCGGGCCGTAGTCGATGCGGTTCACCTGGTCGCCGTGGCCGTCCTTCCACGGCGTGAGGCCGAGGTGGCGGGGCCAGTTGAAGGTGTAGCCCTCTCCGCGCAGGCAGACGAGCACGGCGTGCGCGGTGTGGTAGTGGGCGCGCGAGTAGCGCCCCGGCGGGTACTGGGCGATGAAGGTGCCGATCGCCTCGTCCCGGAAGCCCTGCCAGGCCGGCTGCACCCGCCGGAAGCCGGGGGTGCGCTGGTTGTCGAGGGGCAGCTCGGAGTTGATGATGTCGGGGTAGAAGTTCGTGCGCGCCTGCGCGCGCTTGGTGGTCGGGATCGCGTAGATCTGGTCGTCGTACTTGTAGAAGTCGCCCTCCTCCCGGTAGTGCTCGGGGAAGGCGAAGTCGTTGTCGAAGATGAAGTCGGTGTTCCCGAAGATGTTGAAGATCCCCGGGGCGTTCGTCGCGGCGATGATCACGACCCGCTCGTTGGTGGCGTTGACGAGGCGGTGGTGGACGTTCGGCGGGAGGTAGAAGAGCGAGCCCGGCTGCCACTCGACGAGCTGCTTGTGGTCCTCGCGGATCCACGTCTCGGTCGTGCCGCGCCCCTCGAGGACGAGGTAGAAGGCGTGGTAGAGGTGCCGCTCGGGATTGAGGACACCGCCGCCGGGGATCTCGAGGACGAACATCGACTTGATCCCGTCGAGGCCGGAGAGCTCCATGTAGGCGCCCCTCCCGCCGAGGCGGTCCCACGCCCCGAGCTCGAGGTCGCGGACGTCGCGGAAGCCGATCCCGCGGTGCACCGGGATGTTCTCCGAGACGAGGAACTTCTCGAAGTTGGAGAGCTGTGCCTTGCCCTTCTGCAGTCCGGCGCGCTCACTCTCGCTCGCAGGCTCCTGGAACAGCTCGGTCGTCACGGCCCACCCCCTCGTGACGGCGGCCGCCCGGCCACCGTGCTCACCCCCTCTTAGCACCGCGACGGCGTGCCGTGCACCGCCGGAGGCCGCGTGACGGCTCCTTAGCATGTGGGGCCAACGAGCGATGGGAGCCCCGTGACCCGATCCGATCCACTCACCCTGATGGCCGTGCACGCCCACCCCGACGACGAGGCCTCCTCGACCGGCGGGGTCCTCGCCCGCTGTGCGGCGGAGGGGATCCGCACGGTCCTCGTGACCTGCACCAGGGGTGAGTTCGGCGACGGCCCCGGCGGGGTGAAGCCGGGGGAGGAGGGCCACGACGAGGCGGCGGTGGTGGCGCTGCGCGCGCGGGAGCTCGCTGAGAGCTGCCGGATCCTCGGGGTCACCGTGGCGGAGCAGCTCGGCTACCACGACTCGGGGATGATGGGCTGGCCGCAGAACGAGGCTCCCGGCGTCTTCTGGCAGATGTCGGTGGACGAGGCCGCCGCGCCGCTCGCCGCGCTGCTCGCGCGCTACCGGCCGCAGGTGGTCGTCACCTACGACGACAACGGCTTTTACGGCCACCCTGACCACATCCAGGCGCACCGCATCACCCGCACGGCGATCGCGCTCACCGGGGACGTCGTCGAGAAGCTCTACTACCCGGCGATCCCCTACTCCGTCCTCGGCCGCTTCGCCGAAGCGCTGCAGGAGGCGGGGATCGAGATGCCCGAGCAGGAGGAGCGCGAGGAGGGGGTCCCGCCGGACTTCGGCGTCCCCGATGAGCGCATCGCCGCTACCGTCGACTGCTCGGACTTCGCCGACGCGAAGTTCCGCGCCCTCGCGGCGCACGGGAGCCAGACCGACAGCTCCTTCTTCCTCCGCCTGAAGCGGGAGACCTTCGACTCGATGTTCGGCACCGAGCGCTACGTCCGTGAGTTCGACCGCACAGGGAGCACCGTCCCCGAGGACGACCTCTTCGCCGGGCTGCGCTGAGCACGCGGAATCGGGCCCTGCGGGGCCCGGCTGTACGGTGGTCCATGCGCGACGCACCTCCCGCCGCGCCGCCTGGCGCGCTCGTCGGCACTCCCTCGCAGCCCCCGCAGGCGGCACCGAGGCACCGGATCAGCGTGCAGCAGGCGACCGCGATGGCCTACGTCACCTCGATGTTCATGAGCGCGATGGACAACCACATCGTGAACGTCGCGCTGCCCACCCTCTCGCGAGAGTTCGCTGCGCCCCTCTCCTCGGTGCAGTGGACGGTGATCGCCTACGTCCTCAGCCTCGCGGTGTGGATCCCCGCCTCGGGTTGGATCGGCGACCGCATCGGGACCAAGCGCTGCTTCCTCGTCGCCCTCTCGCTGTTCACCGTGGCCTCCGCCCTCTGCGGCCAGGCGCGCAACCTCCCCGAGCTGATCGCTTTCCGCGCGCTGCAGGGTGCCGGCGGCGGGATGCTCGTCCCGGTCGCGACGTCGATGGTCTGGCGGGCCTACCCCCCGGCCCAGCGCGCCCGCCTCGCGCGGCTGATGATCATGCCGATCCTCGTCGCGCCGGCCGCCGCACCCGTCCTCGGCGGCCTGCTCATCCAGGACCTCTCCTGGCGCTGGGCCTTCTACGTGAACATCCCCTTCGGGGTCGTGGCGGTCGCCGCCTCCGCCCGCTACCTCGCCGAGCACCGTGAGACACCGCACGGCCGCTTCGACCTCCTCGGCTTCCTCCTCTCCGGCGGGGGGCTCAGCCTGCTGCTGTACGCGATCTCCGAGGGCTCGCTCGTCGGCTGGGGCGCTCCGAGGGTGCTCCTCACTGGCGCGCTCGCGCTCGGCGCGCTCGCGCTCTTCACCCGCCTCGAGCTGCGCCGCGCCGAGAGCCCGCTCCTCCGGCTGCGCCTGTTGCACAACCGCCTCTTCCGGGCGACCAACCTCGTGACGGGGCTCTCCACGGCCTCGTTCCTCGGCATCTTGTACCTGACGCCGATCTTCCTCCAGGAGGCCCGCCACCAGAGCGCGCTGAGCTCGGGGCTGACGACCTTCGTCGAGGCGATCGGCGTCGTCTGCGCCACCCAGACCGTCGGCCGCCTCTACGGCCGGATCGGTCCCCGGCGGATGAGCGCGGCGGGGATGCTCGCGCTCATGCTGCTCATCCTGGCGCTCGTCGCCGTCGGCCCGGGGACCAACATCTGGGAGGTGCGGGGGATCATGTTCCTCGCCGGCGCCGCCAACTCGACGGCCTTCCTGCCGATGCAGACGGCGATGTTCACGACGATCGCGGCGGCCGACACCGGCCACGCCTCGGCGATTTTCTCCGCCCAGCGCCAGACGATGCTCGCGCTCGGGGTCGCGATCCTCTCGACGGTGGTGGCGAGCGTCGGCGGTGAGAGCTACCCCGCCTTCCACGCCGCCTACGTCGCCGCCGCGGCGATCGCCCTCCTCGGCGCGCTCGCCGCGTTCACCCTCGTGAACGACCACGAGGCGCGGGCGACGATGGTGCGCGGCCCGCGGGTCCCCACCGCCGCGGAGTAGGGCTCAGGCCGAGACGCGCTCGCGCAGGGCCGCCGCGGAGAGCCAGCGGGCGAGCTCCTCGACGGGCATCGGGCGACCGAGGAGGAAGCCCTGCGCGGTGTTGCACCCCGAGTCGCGAAGGGCGCGCAGCACCTCGCCGCTCTCCACGCCCTCGCCGACGACCTCGAGGGCGAGGTTGTGGCCGAGGTCGACGATCGAGCGGACGATGGCGGCGTGCGAGGGGCAGCTCAGCATGTCGGTGACGAAGCCCTGGTCGATCTTCAGCTCGCGGACCGGCAGCGAGGAGAGGTAACCGAGGGAGGTCTGGCCCTTGCCGAAGTCGTCGAGGCTGACCTTCACCCCCTCGCGGTCAAGGGCGTGCAGCACCGCGGCGGCGCGCAGCGGGTCGGTGAGCAGCGCGGTCTCGGTGATCTCGACGGTGAGGCGGTGGCTCTCGACCCCCGCGAGCTCGAGGGCGTCGACGACGCGCTCGGCGAAGTCGTCGCAGGCGAGGTTCCGCGCCGAGACGTTGACGGCGAGGCTGAGGTGCGAGCCGGCGGGCCCGAGGTCGCTGAGCTCGTTGAGCGCGGTCGAGAGCACCCAGTCGGTGAGGCGGTCCATGAGGTCGGTCTGCTCGGCGAGGGGGAGGAAGCGGTCGGGGTAGAGGAGGCCGAGGACCGGGTGGTTCCAGCGGACGAGCGCCTCTACCGAGCCGGTGCTCCCGTCGGAGAGGGTCATCTTCGGCTGGTAGTGCAGCGTCAGCTGGCCGGCGTCGATCGCGTGGCGCAACTCGGCGATCAGGCTGAGGCGGGCGGGGTCGTAGTGGTTCTGCTCGTCGTGGTAGGCGACGACCTCCGCGTGGCTCGCCTTGGCGACGTACATCGCGATGTCCGCCCGCTGCAGGAGCTCGTCGACGTCGACGCCGTCGGCGGGCGAGACGACGTAGCCCACGCTGGCCTCGATCGACAGCGGCAGGCCGTCGAGCTCGAACTCGCGCTCGATCACGGCGCGCATCTGGGTGAGCACCGCCTCGGGCTCCTCGATGCCGTCAAGGATGACGCCGAACTCGTCGCCGCCGAGGCGCGCCACGACGTCCTGGGGGCGGACGAAGGCGGCGAGGCGACGCGCCAACTCGACGAGGACGCGGTCGCCGTTGTGGTGGCCGAGGGTGTCGTTCACGTCCTTGAAGCGGTCGAGGTCGATCACCGCGATCGCCGCCTCGCGGTCGTGGCGGCGGGCGCGGCCGACGGCGAGCTCGGCCTTGCGGTGGAAGCGCGCCCGGTTCGGGAGGCCGGTGAGCGGGTCGTGCTCCGCCTGGTGGCGGTTGAGGCGGACCTGCTGGCGGAGGCGCCGGCTCACCGAGAGGGAGAGGAGGAAGAGCACGAGGTAGAGGGCGCCGAGGCCGAAGACGAGGTCGCCGTAGAGGCTGTGCAGCCCCGAGGCGACGTCGGCGGCGATCGGCGCGTAGGGGAGGACGATGCGGAGCATGCCGATCGGCTTGCTCGCGCTGCCGGAGAGGGGGACGTCGACCTCGACGGTCTCGGGGTTGGCCGCCGACGCCGGAGCCGCGCGCAGCGGATGCAGGGTGGCGGCCACCGCGCCCCAGCTCGCTTCGCTGGCGGCACCGCCGAGCGGGGGCAGGACCCGCGGCGAGCCGGCGCTCGCGAAGACCGCCCTGCCGTTCAGGGCGAGCAGCTGGACCTGCAGCACCTCGTGCTTGTCGACCGCGCCGTCGACGGTGCGGACGAGTGCCGCGTGCGTCGCCGCGGAGAGGCCGTCGGCGAGGGGGCGGTTCCCGAGGAAGGGGTCGACCGCGGTCCAGGCGACGAAGAGGCCCTCCGAGCGCCCTTCGGCGAGGCCGCGCTGGGTGGCCACCGAGCGGTAGCTCGCGGCGAGGACGAGGCCGAGCAACAGGACGGGGAGGAGGCTGACGAGGCCGTAGGTCGCGAAGAGCCGGAACAGCGGCCGTCGGCGGGTCGAGAGCGAAGGCATGAGGGGATAACGGCCGCCCGCCGCCGATCTGTGAATCGACCGCGGCCGACTCCCTATCGGACGACGGCCCCGATCCCATTCAGCTCCTCGAAGGTGGGGGTCGGCAGCCCCTCATGCCAGGTGGGGTCGGTGAGCTCGACGACGTTGCCGGAGGGGTCGAGGACGTAGACCTCGCGTCCGAGGAACACGCCGCGCGCGCGGTAGACGATCGGCCCATGGAGCGGGATGCCCCGCTCGTGGATCTCCCCGATCGCCTCCTCCCAGACCTCGGGCGACACGGTGAAGGCGTAGTGCACCCCCGCCTCGCGGACCGCGGGGTCCGTCGGCTGCCCGCACTCCCACACGATGAAGTCGCTGTCACCGACCCGGTAGACAGCGGCCCTTCCGTTGCCCAGCCGCCCCCGGTACTCGAGGCCGAGGAAGCCCCCGTAGAAGGCCTCGCTCTCCTCGAGGTCGGCGACCGGGATCGACCAGTGGGTGAGGCGTTGCGCGCTGATCATCATCCCCTCCAGATGCCGGCGGACCCGCTGGCCGCGACGCTACCCGGATGCGGCGGCGGGAAGCGGGGCGCGCTGCGGGAGTCACGTGCCACAGTGGGCCGGTGAGCGACTACTCCGCGGGGCGGACTGAAGCGCGCCGCCGCGTCTTCGAGGCTTCCGCCGAGACCTACCACCGGGCGCGCCCCGACTACCCCGAGGAGCTCTTCGAGGACCTCGAGCGCATCGCGGGCCTGCACCGTGGCTCGGTGGTCATCGAGGTGGGCTCCGGCACGGGGCTGTGCACCCAGCACCTCGCGGCGCGTGGCTACGCGCTCCGCTGCATCGAGCCGGCCGAGGCGATGGCCGCCGTCGCGAAGGCGCACATCGGTGACGCCTTCGAGCACGTCGCCGAGCGCTTCGAGGACTTCCAGGCGCCGGCGGGCTCGGTCGACCTGGTGATCGCCGCCACCTCCTGGCTGTGGGTCGACCCGGCCGTCGGCTTCGCGCACGCGGCCGAGCTCCTCGCCCCCGACGGCCACTTCGCGCACGCCTGGCAGACGCTCGTCGATCTCGGCCCGGAGGGCTTCGAGGAGGCGCTCGCCGCCATCTACGCCGAGGAGGCGCCCGAGCTCGGCGGGACCTTCAACTCCCAGCGCACCGTGGCCGACGGCTGGGCCGAGAAGATCGGCCAGTGCGGGCTGTTCAGCGAGCCCGAGATCCACGAGTACCGCTACCAGCGCGACTTCGACGGTGAGGGCTTCGTCGCCTCGGCCTCGACCTACGGGATGCACGCCGGCATCGACCCCGAGCGGCGCGAGCGCCTCGACGCCCGCGTCGTCGCGCTCGTCGACGACCGCTTCGGGGGCGCCGTGACCCGCTTCGAGCGCTCGCTCTTGTTCGTCTCCTCCCCGCTGTAGCCGCGCCCGGCGCCGTGGGGGGAGCGCCGGCGGGGGTGGAGGCCCTCAGCCACCGCCAGATCCGGGTCATCTACTTCGGGCTGATGCTCGGGGTGCTCGTCTCCTCGCTCGACCAGACGATCGTCGCCACCGCGCTGCCGACGATCGTCGGTGACCTCGGGGGCCTCAACCACCTCTCCTGGGTGATCACCGCCTACCTGTTGGCGGCGACGGCGACGACCCCCCTCTACGGCAAGCTCGGGGACCTCTTCGGTCGCAAGGTCGTCTTCCAGGCGGCGATCGTGATCTTCCTCCTCGGCTCCGCGCTGAGCGGCTTCTCGCACACGATGGTCGAGCTGATCATCTTCCGCGGCGTGCAGGGGATCGGCGCCGGCGGCATCTTCCCGCTCGTGATGGCGATCATCGGCGACGTCCTGTCGCCACGCGAGCGCGGCAAGTACCAGGGCTATATGAACGCCGTCTTCACCTTCTCGGCGATCTCCGGCCCGGCGGTCGGGGGCCTGCTCACCGAGCACCTCTCCTGGCGGTGGTGCTTCTACGTCAACCTGCCGATCGGCGCGGTGGCACTCGCCGTGACGACGGTCGTCCTCCACCTCCCGCCGACGGTCAGCTCACGGCGCATCGACTACCTCGGAACGTTGCTCCTCTCCGGCGCGGTGCTCTCGGTGCTGTTCGTGAGCGTCTGGGGTGGCGGCGCCTACGCCTGGTCCTCGCCGCAGATCATCGGCCTGCTCGTCCTCGGGGCGGTGCTCGTCGTCTCCTTCACCGCCTACGAGGCGCGTGCCCCCGAGCCGTTGCTGCCGCTGCAGCTCTTTTCCAACGCGACCTTCCGGATCGTGAACTCCGTCGGCTTCCTCGCCTTCGTCGCGCTCTTCGGGACGACCGCCTACCTGCCGCTGTTCCTGCAGCTCGTGACGGGGATCGCACCCACCCTTTCGGGTCTGTTGATCATGCCGAACTCGCTCAGCGTGACGATCGTGAGCGTCGTCGTCGGGCGCCACGTCGCGAAGAGCGGACGCTACAAGCGCTGGCCGGTGACGGGCTCGTTCCTCGTGCCGCTCGCGATCTTCGGCCTCTCGACCCTCACTCCCTCCTCGTCACGCCTCGAGATCGCGGCGCTGATGGTCCTGCTCGGGACGGGGATGGGGATGATCCTCACGGTGATCGTCGTCGCACTCCAAAACGACGTGCAGCGCGCCGACATGGGAACAGCGACCGCCTCGTACATGTTCTTCCGCAACGTGGGCAGCGCCTTCGGGGTCGCCCTCTACGGGACGGTGATGAATGCTCGCCTCCGCTACTGGGTGCCACGCCTCGTCCCCCATGCGGCGCGCTCGCACATCTCGGCCGCGAGCCTCGCCTTCAGCCCCGCCAAGGTGCGCACCCTCCCCGGGCCGCTCCGCCTCGCGGTCGTCGACTCCTTCGCCCGCTCACTGCACGTCGTCTTCCTCTTCGCGGCGCCCGTTGCCGCGCTCTCGATCCCGCTCTTGCTGTTCCTTCGCGAGCACCCGCTGCGCACCGGCGCCTACGTGACCAATGTGCTTGCCGAGGAGGCCGAGGCCTCGGCGGCGTTGGTGGGCGCCGCGACGGACGGCTAAACGAGCGCCTCGAAGGAGAAGACCCCGCCCGGCAGCTCGACGGCGCGGTAGCGGCCGACGATCGCGCGGTGGAAGTCGCGGGCGTGGTCGCGCCCCGGGTCAGCGAGGAGGACGTGTGTCGCCAATTGGGGGAGGAGCGCGAGGAGCCAGGCGACGTTGCGCGCCTCGTAGAGGACGTCGGCGGCGATCACGAGGTCGAACGGGGCGCGGGCGATGAGCGCCGTGGGGGCGGCCCAGTCGACTCGGGCGACCTCGACGTTGAGCCCGTTGCGCGCCGCGTTACGCGCCAGTAGGCCAAGGGCCTCCTCGGCCCAGTCCGTCGCCAGCACCTCGGCGCCCCGTGCCGCGGCGACGAGGCTCGGGATGCCGATCCCGCAGCCGAGCTCGACGACGCGCTGGCCGTCGAGGTGCTCGGGGAGGCTGTCGGCGAGGCGCAGCGCCGAGGGCCAGACCTCGGCCCAGTAGGGGAGGAACTCGTTCTCGGCGAAGGCGTCCTCACTGACGAGCGCGGCGGGGTCGAGCGGCCGGAGGAGGTCGAGTTGCATGCCCCCGACCGTGACCTGGTCCTCGATGAGGTCGAGGACCTCATCGAGGCGTGTCCGGTCGTCCCTCAGCGCAGCGCGCGGGTCGTGCGAGTCGCGGCGGGCGCCGCGATCAGTGCTCGCCGGGTTCGCCTTCACCCACGCCGAACGCCGAGCCGGCGCCGTTCTGGCCGACCGACGCCAGCGGCTCGACGTAGTCCGGGAGCACGGGGAGCGGGATGTTCACGTCGTCGTGGTCGCGGTGTGCCCGGAGGATCTCGGCGTGGTAGGCCTCGGCCATCTCCCGGAACTCCTCGGTGTGGTACATCCGACCGTCGATGAGTGGCCCCTTGGTCCCGTTCACGATCGCCATCACGTCCTCCCCGGTGAGGGTCTTGTGGCGCTCGAGGGCGTGCGCGAGGGCGAGGATCTCGGTGCGGTTCGCCTCGATCAGCTTCGCCGTCCGCTGCAGCAGGTCCATCAACTTGCTCTCGATCCGCTCGCCGAGGCCACGCCCCTCGAGCAAGCCTCGCTCGTCGCGTCGCCGGTCGCGCACCGGTGCGCCGCCGATGCCGACCGACTGGGTGATGCCGTGGCTCGCCACGGTCTGGCCCATCCCCCAGTAGCCCTCCATGTAGGTGGCGATGATCGTCGCCGAGTTGAGGTCACCGGAGACGCCCGATGAGTTGTCGCCCTCGAAGAAGATCTTCTCGCCCGCGAGCGAGGCGAGCGAGACGATGACGTCGACCTCGTAGTCGCTGCGCCACTGGGTGAAGGTGTCCTCGGCGCGCACCGAGGAGACCATCCCGAGGTAGCTCCCGCCCTTCTCGATCGTCGCGATGTCGATCAGCATCGAGTGGCGCAGTCGCGTCGCGGCGAGCGCATGGCACGCCTCGTGGACGGCGACGGCATGCCGCTCGCGCTCCACGTACTCGACGTCCTCGGGGGGCCCGAGGTCCTTCAGCTGCTTGGCCCGCACGACGTCGGACCAGGTGATGACGTCGCGTCCCTCGCGGATCGAGTTGATCAGCGACTCGTTCACCAGGTCCTTGATCGAGGCGCCCGTGGCGTACGGGGTGATCGTGGCGAGGCGGTCGAGGTCGTCTGGCGTGAGGCTGTTGGCGACTTTGGAGAAGTAGCCCTCGTAGGTGCGGATTCGGCCGGCCTTGGAGGGGTAGCCAACCTTGTAGATGCGGTCGATCCGCCCCGGCCGGAGGAGCGCCTCGTCGAGGGAGTCCGGCATGTTCGTCGCCATCATGAACAGGATCCGGTACTTCGGCGCCGGCTTTTGCTGCATGCCGAGCGCCCGTCGAATGACCCGGTTGAAGAAGCCGCGGGGCTTCTTCAACCCCGACATCTGCGCGAGGAGCGGCTGCAGCACGCCCATGCCACCGCCACCCATCATCCCGCCGGCCATCACGCGGTTGACGAGGCGCCGCGGAGCCTCGTCCGCGTCGACGGTCCCGTGTTGCAGGTGCGCCTGCAGCAGGTCATTCGCGGACGGGGAGCTCAAATACGACATGCCGTTGCACATGCCGTGGTCGAAGGTGTCCGGCGCCGGGCTGAAACGTCCCGGGAAGAGGCCGCCCGGCGCGAGCGCCCCACGGTTGCCGAGGGAGTCCGCCTCGTCGAAGAAGACGACGACGCCGCCGTAGCGGAGCGCGAGCTTGCGCACCTTGCGGAACAGGGCGCGCACCTTGAGCGGTCCGACGCCGAAGAACATCGCCTGGAAGGCGGAGGGCTCGACGAAGACGAAGGGGTTGTGTGTCTCGCCGGCGACGGCCTCGGCGATGAGGGTCTTACCGGTTCCCGGGGGCCCCCACAGGAGGATCCCGCCAGGGACGTAGCCACCCCGCGCCTCGATCGACTCGGGGTCTCGGAGGTAGATGACGTTCTCTTTGACGCGGGCGAGGACCGAGTCCTGCCCCCAGACGTCGGAGAAGCGTGTCTTGATGTCGCCGGGGAAGTAAGTCTCGATCCCCCCCTTGGACATGAACCAGAAGATCGCGACGAACTGCATCACGCCGATCAACATGAAGAAGACAACCTGGACGATCAACGGCAGTGCCGTCACGAAGGCCGCCGGCACCTGGAACAGCGAAACGACCGGCGAGGTGTGGAAGAACCCCGCGAGGACGACTGCGAGGATCACGAGCCAGAAGAGCCACTTGACGGCGCGCCCGGCCCGGAAGCGCGTCCAGTCGCTCATGTGACCGGCGACGAAGCGGTTGATGCCCCCGAAGAGCGTGTTCGTGAAGAAGCGGTGCCACTTCGGGGAGTGCTCGGAGATCAGGTAGTGGAACTGGCGGAGGAGCTCGACGCCGGCGAGGACCTCGAGCCACAGCAGCGACGTGAGCTCGTGCGAGACGGCATCGCCGAAGGTCTCGATCGGGTTGTTGACCGTCGCCGCCCAGACGAGGACCCACCAGAGTCCCGCGAAGAGCAGGAAGATCTTCGCCCGGTCCCAGAAGCTCGCCCTCGGACGCACGGCGAGCTCGACGCGCGGCGCTGTCGAGGGATCGAGTGTGGGGAGGCTGCCGAGGTCGGTGCCCTCGGAGCCAGGCGGAGGCATTCCATTAACCATGGACGAGCTCCTTCACATTCCACGCATTCAAGATCTGGTTGATCGTCCCCTCGTTGGGCGCCCAGCAGCTCGCCCGGCAGCCGACCGCGACCGCGAACACCCAGTTCGTCTGGGCGTCGACCTCGACGATCTGCTCGAAGGTATCGGTGACGCCACCGCGATCGGCGATGTCGGTCGTCAGTCGGGAGCCGCGGATCCCCCCTGGCAGGGTGAACTCGCGATAGCTCAGCACATTGAAGGCCGTGGCGTTCGCCGAGAGGGGGTCGGTGCCGAGCACCTGTGACCGGAGAGAGGAGAGGGAGAAGCCGTCACGCTGGGTGCCGCTCAGCTGCGCGACGTAGGCGAGGCCCTGCGGGTGGTAGGCGGCGAGGTTGCTGTTGAGATTCGGCTTCGCGTGCTTGGCCGACGTGAAGCTCACGTACCAGTGGGTGCCCGCCTGGATCTGGTTGACCTGGGTCTGGGTGAGGGCGCCGTTCGCCGCCTTCGCGTCCGCGGAGAACGAGAAGCGGGTCCAGGAGGAGGGGAGCTTGAAGTAGACGACGGTGCGGTCGGAGGACGTCGTGTGCGACAGGTAGGTGTAACCCGAGCTGAGGCAACCGGAGAAGACGAGCGCCACGCCGACGAGCGCGGTGAGGGGGGCGAGGTGCCCGAGGCGTCTCCGGGCCGAGGAGGAGCGATCCGTGGAGATCACTGAAGTTCCCGCCGTCCTTCCGTTGCGGTGCGACCGTCGCTCGCGGGGAGGCCGACGGTGCTCTCACCAGTATGTACGGTCCATCGCGACCCCCTGGACGAGACCCCGCCCCCCGTGCGCCGGCGGTTCACGACGGCCGCCCGCTGCGCGCCGCGATGTCGTCGAGCGCTTTCAGGAGGTAGGGGCGAAAACGGCCGTAGTCCTCGCTCATCGGGAAGTGACCGAGGTCGGCCATCACCGCCGCCTCGGCACCGGGGATCGCCTCCGCGGTGGCGAGCGCCGCCTCGGGGGTGCAGACGTAGTCGTACTCGCCGCAAAGGATCCATAGCGGGCAGCGCGCCGTGTCGACCTCGCCTTCGTGGCCGCGCAGGTCCCAGTCCTCGCTCCAGGCCCAGGTGTCGCCGCGGTAGACGCCGGGGCCGCCCTGCGCGTAGATCCACCACACCTCGCGCCGGAGTGCCTCGGGGCTCTGCGGCGCCATCAGTCCATAGGTCCAGCTGGCGACGAATTCGGCGCCGTTCACGTCCGGCCGGATCGAGAGATCGCTGAAACGGCCGACGATCTTCGCTGCCGCCTCGACGGCGATCGCCCCCCCGATCTCCGCCGCGTGGTGCCAGGCGAGGTCGAGGACCGTCGCTCCCCCGACCGAGCAGCCGACGACGGTCGGACGCGTCAGCTCGAGCGCCTCGGCGAGCTGCAGGGTGCGGCGGGCGTATTCGCCGGTGGTGAGGCGGTACTCCCGCTCCCACCAGCGGCCCGGCGGGAGCGAGCGGCCGTGCCAGGGCAGGTCGAAGGCGACGACGCGGCGATGGCTGGTGATCTCCTCGTCGGCGAGGAGGTGCCGCCACTGGCGCGAGTCGGCGCCGGCGGTGTGCAGGCAGAGCAGGGCCGGCCCCTCGCCGCACTCCTCGTAGTAGACGCGCGCCTCGTCGTCGCCGGCACCCAGGTGGACGTAGCCGCCGCGTACCGCTTCGGTGTTGCTCACGGCGCGCCCGCCGTCGCCTCGGCGCGCGCGAGGCGCAGCACGCAGCTGAGGGCGCGGAGATGACGGGCAAGCACCGTCGCGTCGCCGGTGATCGAGAAGGTGTCGCCGCGGCGGTCCATGCCGACGACGTCGGCGTAACCCGGCGGCGGCTCCCTGCTCAAGAAGCGCTCCCAGTCCTCGTGCGAACCGGAGAAGGCGAGGTCGACGCCGTCCTCGCGGTCGGGGGCCACGCCGACGAGCTGGCCCTCGTGGAAGGTGATCACCTGGCGGTTGCCGTCGGACTCGAAACCGACGGCGAGGTCGAGGAAGCGCCCGCAGACCGCGAGCTCGGGGTCGGTCGCCATCCGGCGGCCGAGGCGGAGGAAGAAGGCAGCTCCGGGGAAGTCCTCGTCGTCCATCGCGAGCGGAGGCTACGCGGACGCGCTGTGAGCGGCCTGTGGCATTGATGAGAGTTCCGCCCGCCTGGTGTTGCCGCACGCGGGCGGCCGCGACAGTCTGTGACGTCCGAGGAGGGCGCCGATGACGACCGAACCGAGCACGAGCACCGGGACCGGGACCCTCGTCAAGCCCGCGGTCGGTGAGCCCGAGCTGGACGGCGGCCACGAGCGGATGAGCCACATCGTCCTCGAGGGCTTCCGCCTCGAGGAGGGCGACTACGTCGCCGCCGGGCCGAGCGTCGTCGAGGGGATCGTCAACGGCACCGCGGTGAAGGCGCTGTGCGGCAAGGTCTGGATCCCCCGCAACGACCCCTCGCGCTATCCGCTGTGCCCGACCTGCAAGGAGATCGCCGCGTCGAAGGGTTGGAAGGTCCCGGGCGGCTGACGCTCAGCTCCCGAGACGGTCGAGGCCGAGCAGCGCGGCACCGATGAGCGCCGCCTCCTCCCCGAGGGTGGCGAGCACGAGGTCGCTGCCGTCGCGCTGGTAGGCCGGGCGGGTCTCGGCGACGTAGGCGCGGCGGATCGGCTCGAGCAGCACGTCGGCGGCCTGCATCAGGCCGCCACCGAGGACGATGCGCGACGGGTCGAGGTACTCGACGACGTTGGCGAGGCCGAGCGCGACACCGCGGGCGAACTCCTCGATGATCGTCGCCGCGATCGCGTCGCCCTCGCGTGCCGCGCCGACCACGTCCTCGGCGCGCAGCGCGCCGTCGCGGCCGCTCCCGTCGCGGCCCGCGGCGAACGCCGCGTTCGCCGCCGCCAGCGCGGCGAGCGCGGGACCCGACGCGTAACGCTCCCAGCAGCCCCGCCGGCCGCAGGAGCACTCGATGCCGCCGGCGGCGACGACGGCGTGACCGAGCTCGCCGGCGTAGCCGTGGCCGCCGCGCAGCACGCGCCCGTCACTCACGATGCCGGCGCCGATCCCCGTCCCGATCGAGATGACGACCACGTCCCCCGCCCCCGCGGCGCCACCCACCTTCGCCTCCGCGTAGGCCGCGCAGGTGGCGTCGTTGTCGTAGGCGGGGCCGCCGTCGACACTCCCTCCGCGCTCGGAGAGCGTCGCTGAGAGCGGCTCCCCGAAGCGGGGGCCGAGCGCGATGTCGACGTCGGCGGCACCGAGGTTTGGCGCCGCCCGCAGCACCCCCTCCGGGGTGACGAGTCCGGGGAGGGCGAGGCCGAGGCCCGCGCAGTCAGCGGCGCGCCCACCGAGGGACGAGAGGAGCGAGTCGACCGCGCCCTGCAGCACGCCGGCGAGGTCCTCGGCCCGCGCGGGCGAGGAAACCCGCGCCACCTCGAGGACGGCGCCGTCGGAGGTGACGGCGCCGGCGAGGATCTTCGTCGCGCCGACGTCGATGCCCACGCCGACCGTCCCCGCCGGGGCGCTCACCCCGGTCTTTCCCCGCGCACCACCGCGGCCTCGTTGACCACCGGCACTGCCACGACGCGCCCGAGGCCCGCCTCCTCGAGGAAGTGCACCCACGTCGACATCGACACGGGGCGCTCCTGGAAGCGGAGGAGGTAACGGCCGGCGTTCTTCGCGATCCGTAGCCAGCCGGCGGGGCCGCGGCGCAGCATGAGCGAGAGCTTGGAGGCGATGATCACCCGGTCGCGGGCGTCGCCGCCGCGACCGAACATCATGTCGCCGATCACGAGCCGCCCCCCCGGGCGGAGCCAGCGCGCGCAGCGCTCGACGACGATCCGCTTGTCGCTGTCGCGCAGGTGATGGAGCGCGTAGTTCGAGACGATGAGGTCGACCGACGCCTCGGCGAGGTCGAGGGACTCGATCGACGCGGCGCGCCCGCTGACGTTGCTCACACCGGCCTCGGCGGCGTTTCCCTCGAGGAGGTCGATCATCGCCGCGCTCACGTCCACGGCGAGGACGGAGGCGACCTTCGGGGCGAGCTTCAAGGTGAGCTGGCCGGAGCCGCAGCCGAGGTCGACCGCGGCCATTTCGGCGGTCGGTGCCGCTTCGGCGAGGACGCGCTCCACCACCTTCACCAGCCCCGGGTTGTTCTGCGCCCCGTGGTCCCAGCTCACGGCGCGCCGCGTCCACCACCGCTGCTGACGCGCGATGTTCGCGTGCTGCCGTCGTCCGTCGGTTCCTGCCGTCAAGGGCTGCCTACCTCGCTCGTCGTCACTTGGTTGTTCCCCGCGGCGCGTGCCGCATATCGACAGTCAACCCGTTGACGGCTGAAAGACGTAGAGGTAGTCCGGGCGCGGGTTGGCGATCGTGCCGATGACCCTGCTGCCGTCGAGGATGGCGAGCGAGCTCGCCGTCGCCCCGAGCTTGACGCTGATCGCACCCTGTTCGGGGATCTTCGGTGCCACCCCGGCGGGGAGCGTCTGGGCATAGGCCCAGCCCGCCTCGCCGGGCGGCGACTTGATCGCCACGAAGCAGCGCCCCGCGCCGGTCTGTACGACCACCTCGTAGCGCGAGACGGGGACGGTGTAGGTGCTCGCCGCGGCGGTGCTCGAGAGGTGGACGAGCCCCGCGGAGGTGGTGCTGCGGCTGCCGGTGCTGGGCGCCGCCGGGACGCGGGCGGCGGCGGGTGCGGTGTTGCGGAGGAAGGCGAGCCAGTCCGGTCGCACGGCGAGGGCGACGAGCCCGGCGACGGCGACGACGAGCGCGAGGCCGAGCAGCCAGGCGAGGAAGCGGAGGAGGACCGGCGCCGGCACGCGGTGCCCGGGGCGACGGTTGCTCGCGGCGTAGGCGCCCGCGGCGCGTGGCCGCCCGAGCGCGGCGGGCAGCTCGGCCGTGACCATCGCCGCCTCGTGACGAGCAGCAGAGGGCACCGTCGCGCTCGATGCGGTCACGCGCAGCGCTGTGACGGGCGGCGCCTCGGCGCCGTACTGCTCCTGCCCGGTCGTCAAACTGCCCCTGTCACCGTGCCCGGCGAGGGGCCGGGCGGCCGTCGGATTCCTGCCCAAACGGTACCTTGTCGGCGCACCGCACGGACTGATTCAAGCGCTCGAGGCACTCGGCAACCAGGCGACCCCCACGACGCCGCGACCGGTGTGGATCTGCATCGCTAGCGAGAAGCCGCTCACGAAGTCGACCCCACCGACAAGGGCAGCGAGCTGATCAGCGAGCTCGCGGGCCCCGGCGTGGAAGACGGTGACCCGCTCGACGCCGCCCGGACGGTCGGCGGCGACGTGCGCGGCCATCGCCCGCAACGCCTCTTCGGCGCCGCTCGGATCCCCGAGGAGCTCCACCTCGCCGCCGTGCATGCGGAAGAGGGTGCGCGCCCGCTCGGCGCCGTTGCCGTCCTCGCCGAGGGTCGCGTCGGGGATCGGGCCGCTGCGGCGGATCGACTCGAGCGTCGCGAGCGAGGCGACGAGCTCGACGCGCGCCGCAGCGTCCTCGACGGCGCGCACGACCTCCTCGAGCGGCGCCCCGCGCGCGGCGACCTCGGCTCCCGCGAGCACCACGAGGGCCTGGCCGGCCGCCGCGGTGCGGGCGTCAATCGTCACCGTCGGTCGCTCGGCGAGCTCGGCGGCGAGCGCGGCGTTGCGGTACATCGCCGCGAACTCGATGGCCGGGGTCACGACCACCGCGGACTCGAAGCCGGGACCCTCGATCGCTGCCAGGTATTCTGTGACGAACGGGCGGTTGGCGGCGGAGAGTTCCTCGTCTTCTGCCCCGTCAGGCAGCACGACGCCCTCCTCGCCCTCCTCCTCTGAGAGTTCGAGCTCGCCGCCGGGGAGGTGGACACTGATCGGGAGGACCTGGATGCCGAGGCGGTGCACGAGATCGCGGGGGAGGCACGCGCTCGAGTCGGTGATCACCGCCACCTTCCGCATTGGCCGAACGTTAACGGGAGCCCTGTGACCGCGACCGTGACCGCGCCGACCCGCCGCTCCGGGCTGACGATGGCCGCCCTCGTGGAGCGCAGCGGGGTCGGCGCGAGCGCGGTGCGCTTCTACCTCGCCGAGGGCCTGCTCCCACCGCCCGAACGCCTCGCCGCCAACCGCTTCGCCTACGACGAGCGCCACGTCGAGCTGCTGCAGCTGATCCGGCTGCTCCGCGAGCGCCGACGCCTCTCGCTGCCGGCGATCCGCCAGCTCCTCCCCGAGCTCCTCCCGGACCTCACCGGGAGCCCCGACGGCGGGGTCTTCCGCCCCGAGCTCTGGCGCCAGCTGCTCGCCCCCCCGGGCGAGAGCGCGCACGGCACCGCCGAGCGGATCGTCGAGGAGGCGCTCGGCGCCTTCAGCGGGCGCGGCTACTTCGACGTCTCGATCGACGACGTCTGCCGGGCGGCGCAGATCGCTAAGGGCTCCTTCTACCGTCACTTCCGCTCCAAGGAGGAGCTGCTCACCGCGGTGGTGCGGCGCGCCACGGCGCGCGTCGCCGCGTCGGTGCGCGAGCCGGAGGCCGCGATCGTGGAGCCGGCGCCCTTCGCCGAGCGCCTCTCGGCGGCGCTCATCCCCTTCCGTTCCCTGCTCTTCGACCTCGCCTCGCTGGCGAGCACCGGCCACGCGGCCGAGTCCGCCGCGCTCGGCGAGATGCTCGCCGACCTCGCCGGGCTGGTCCTCGACGCCGATCCGCTCGCGGACGCCACGACGACCGTCGACGCCGCCCTCGCCGCCCTGGTGCGGGCGAGCGCGGCGGGGGCGGGGGCGCCCGCGCGCGCCGCGGTGGAGGCTCGTTGACTCCTCCGACCCCGTGGACGACAATGTGCGCGTAGAACGAATGACTGCTCGGTCACGGCTACTGTGCGTGGAGCGCCCCGCGGCACGTCGGTCGGTGCGCGCGCCCTCGGAGAGCCTCCTGGGCGGTAGGTCCGAGCACATGAAGGCGCGGGGCGATCATGGCGGAACGGCCGGCGGAGGAGGAACGAATGGGTAAGGCGGGAGACGAGATCGCGAGCTACCCGTTGCTCTTCGCGATCAACTCCCCCGGTGACCTCCGGGCGCTCGAGGCGGACGCCCTCGACGCCCTCGCCGAGGAGATCCGCGCGTTCATCGTCGCCTCGGTCAGCAGGACCGGCGGCCACCTCGGCTCAAACCTCGGCGCCGTCGAGGCGACGATCGCCCTGCACCGTGTCTTCCACTCGCCCGAGGACGTGCTCCTCTTCGACACCGGCCACCAGGCCTACGTGCACAAGCTGCTCACCGGCCGCAGCGCCGGCTTCGAGCGCCTCCGTAAGGAGGGCGGCCTCTCCGGCTACCCGAGCCGGGCCGAGTCGGCGCACGACTGGATCGAGAACTCGCACGCCTCGACGGCGCTCAGCTACGCCTACGGCATCGCCTCTGCCTTCAAGTCGAACGGCGAGGACGCCTTCCGGAGGGTCGTCGCCCTCGTCGGAGACGGGGCGCTCACCGGCGGCATGGCCTACGAGGCGCTCAACAACCTCGGCCACTCCGAGGCGCGGGTGGTCGTCGTGCTGAACGACAACGGCCGCAGCTACGCGCCGACGGTCTCCAAGCTCTCGGAGTCCCTGACCCAGATCCGCCTCAACCCCTCCTACGGCGCGATCCGCAACAAGGTCGGCCAGCTCATCTCCGAGATCCCGGGTGTCGGGCCGATCGCCGGGCAGTCGTTGCGGAACTTCGTCTCCGCGCTGCGCGAGTTCGTCGAGCCGCACGTCTTCTTCGAGGCCCTCGGGATCCGCTACATCGGTCCCGTCGACGGTCACGACATCGCCGCCCTCGAGCAGGCGCTGCGCAACGCCGCGACCTGGCAGGGACCCATCGTCCTGCACGTCCTCACCCGCAAGGGCAAGGGCTACGGACCCGCCGAGCAGGACGAGGTGCAGTGCCTGCACGACCTGAAGGTGCCCTCCAACGCGATCAGTCCTCCGGGCAGCGCCTCGGACCACGGCGCCCTCTTCGTCGGCGAGCGGCCGCCGGAGACGAGCTACACCGAGGCCTTCGCGAAGGCGGTCCTCGAGGCCGCCCGTCGCGACCGGCGCGTCGTCGCGGTCACCGCTGCGATGCCCGGACCGACCGGGCTCTTGCCCTTCGAGGCGCGCTACCCCAACCGCTTCTACGACGTCGGCATCGCCGAGCAGCACGCGATGACCGCCGCGGCGGGGATGGCGCTCGCCGACCTCCGCCCGGTCGTCGCCATCTACTCGACCTTCTTGTCGCGCGCCTTTGACCAGCAGAACCTCGACGTCGGCCTGCACGGCGCGCCGGTCGTGATCTGCGCCGACCGCGCGGGGATCACCGGCGACGACGGCCCGAGCCACCACGGCCTCCTCGACATGGTGCTCGCGCTGTCGATCCCCGAGATGGCCGTCTTCGCCCCCGCCGAGCCCGCGGAGATCGAGCCGATGCTCGCCGCCGCGCTCGAGCTCGAGCGGCCGTGCCTCATCCGCTACCCGAAGACCCCCGGACCGCTCCGCCTCGGCGACGCCGCCTCGGGCCTCTCCTCGCGGGTGCTGCGCGAGGGCGGAGAGGAGATCCTGCTCGTCGGTGTCGGCAAGATGGCCGAGCGCGCCCTCGAGGCGGCGAAGCTGCTCGCCGACGAGGGCCTCCAGGTCACGGTGGTCGACCCACGGGTCATCCGCCCGCTCGACGGCGCCCTCCTCGAGCGCGCCCTCGAGGCGCGCCTCGTCGTCACCGCCGAAGACGGCTTCGTGAGCGGCGGCGCCGGCGAGTTCGTCCGCCGCGAGGTCGAGCGCGCCGCGGGGGAGCAGGGCCGCCTCGGCCCCGTCGTCCGTTCCCTCGGCGTCCCCACCCGCTACCTCGCGCACGGCAGCCCGGAGACGATCCTCGCCCGCCTCGGCCTCGACGCCCAGGGCATCGCCGCCTCGGTGCTCGCGCTGCGCGAGCAGGTCGAGGCCGCGAGGGGCCCCGAGGGCACGCCGCTCGAGCGCTCGAGCGCCGCTCCGGCGCGCGGCGACCTCTACCCGTGAGCACGACCGCCGCCGCGGCGCGCGCCGCCGCGCCCGAGCAGTCCTCGGTGATGGCACGGGCCTCGGGAGAGAACTTCCCGGTGGCCTCGGCCCTGCTGCCCCGCGTCTACCGCCGCCACCTCCTCGCCATCTACGGCTACGCCCGCCTCGTGGACGAGATCGGCGACCGCCCCGACGGGGGCGGCGCGGCCGAGCGCCTCGCCGAGCTCGACTGGGCCGAGGCGGAGATCGACCGCGCCCTTGTCGGCGAGGCGGACCATCCGGTCTTCGTCGCCGCCGGCGAGACGGCGCGCGCGATCGGCGTCGGCAGGGAGCCTTTCGTCGATCTCATCGAGGCCAACCGCCTCGACCAGCGCCGGTCGCGCTACCCCGACTTCGCCGCGCTCGAGGGCTACTGCCAGAAGAGCGCCAACCCCGTCGGCCGCCTCGTGCTCGCCGTCTTCGGAGCCACCTCGCCGGCCGCGGTGCGCCACTCGGACGCCGTCTGCACAGCGTTGCAGCTCGTCGAGCACTTCCAGGACGTCGCCGAGGACTACGCGGCGGGACGCGTCTACCTCCCCGCCGAGGACCTCGCCGCGTTCGCGGTCACCGAGGAGAGCCTCGCCGGACCGGCGACGCCCGCGCTGCGGCGGCTGCTCGCCTTCGAGGTGGGCAGGGCTAGGGCGCTGCTCGATGGCGGCCTTCCGCTGCTCGGGCTGCTGCCGCCCTTCGGCCGGCTGGCGGTCGCCGGCTTCTGCGGGGGCGGCCTGGCGCAGCTCGACGCGTTGGAGGCGGCCGGTTACGACGTCTTCGGCGCACCGGTGAAGGCGACCAAGTGGGCCGTCCTCGGCCGGAGCGCCCGCCTCCTCGCCCTCCGAGGTGCGCGGTGAGCGAGCTCGAGGCCGCCTACGCGCGTTGCGAGGAGATCACCCGCAGCGCGGCGCGCAACTTCGCCTGGGGGATCCGCCTGCTCGACGTCGACAAGCGCCGGGCGATGTCTGCGCTGTACGCCTTCGCGCGCCGCGTCGACGACATCGGCGACGGCCCCCTCTCGGCGGTCGAGAAGCGCGAGGCGCTGCTGCGCGTGCGCGGCGAGATCGACGAGCTCGGGAGCGGCGCGGCGGCGGGTGATCCTGTGCTGCTCGCCCTCGGGGACACGACGAACCGCTTCAGCCTCTCCCTCGCCGCCCTGCACGAGCTCGTCCAGGGCTGCGAGATGGACACCGAGACGGCGCACTACGAGCGCTTCGACGAGCTCGTCGTCTACTGCCGCTGTGTCGCCGGGTCAATCGGCCGGCTCTCGCTCGGAATCTTCGGGAGCGACGGATCCGAGCCGACCGTCGCGCTCGCCGACACCCTCGGGGTCGCGTTGCAGCTGACGAACATCCTGCGTGACGTGGTCGAGGACCGCGACGTGATGGGCCGGGTCTACCTCCCGCTCGAGGACCTCGATCACTTCGGCTGCGCCGCCGACGCGAGCGGCCCGCCGGCGGCGCTCGCGGACCTCGTGCGCTTCGAGGCGACGCGCGCCCGCGAGCGCTACGAGATCGGCCTGCAGCTCCTCGACCACCTCGACCGCCGTAGCCGTGCGTGCGTGAGCGCGATGGCGGGCATCTACCGACGCCTCCTCACCCGCATCGAGCGCGAGCCACTCGCGGTGCTCGAGCGCCGGGTCTCCCTCCCCTCCTGGGAGAAGGCCTGGGTCGCGGCGCGCAGCCTGAGCGGGGTGGGCGCGTGAGCGGGGGTCGGCGGAGGGTGAGCGTGATCGGCGGGGGCCTCGCCGGCCTCAGCGCGGCGATCGCCTGCGCGGACGCAGGCGCCGAGGTCGACCTCTTCGAGGCGCGCCCCCGTCTCGGCGGGGCGACGTGGTCCTTCAGCCGCAACGGCCTCGCCTACGACAACGGCCAGCACGTCTACCTCCGCTGCTGCGCCGCCTACCGCCGCTTCCTCGAGCGCCTCGACACGGCGGCGCTCGCGCCGCTCGAGGGCGCGCTGCGCATCCCCGTCTACGCACCCGGCACAGCGGGCGGCCCACCGCGGCGTGCCCTGCTCGCCCGCGACGGACTCCCCGCGCCGCTCCACCTCGCGCGCTCCCTCCTCGGTTACTCCCACCTCGGCCTGCGCGACCGCCTCGGCCTCGGCCGGGTGCTCGGCGCGCTCGGCGCCCTCTCGCTCGCGGACCCGGTGCTCGACAGCGAGACCTTCGGCGCCTTCCTCCGCCGCCACGGGCAGAGCGACCGGGCGATCCACGCCCTGTTCGACCTCATCGTCCTCCCGACCACGAACCTGCGGAGCGACGAGGTCTCGCTCGCGCTCGCTGCCAAGGTCTTCAAGACCGGCCTCCTCGAGGAGCCCGACGCGGCCGACATCGGCTGGGCCCGCGCCCCCCTCTCCGCAGTGCACGTCGATCCCGCGCACCGCCTGTTGGAGCAGCTCGGCGGGCGCGTGCACCGCCGGGCCAAGGTGGAGGCGATCGAGCTCGCCGCCGCGGCGCCGGCCGCTGTCCGGGTGGGCGGCGAGGCGGTGGCGTGCGACGCCGTGGTCGTCGCCGTCCCCCAGCCTGCCGCCGTCGCGCTCCTCGACCCGCTCGGCGCTGAGCGGCCGTCGCCGCTCCTCGCGGACGAGCCGATCATCGACTTGCACTTCGTCTTCGACCGCCGCGTCCTCGACGAGCCGCTCGCCGCCGCGGTCGGCTCGCCGGTGCAGTACGTCTTCGACCGCACCGAGGCGTCGGGGCTCACCGGCCCCGGCCAGTGCATCGCCCTCTCGGTCTCCGGCGCCGAGGCGGAGATCGGCGAGCGCCCCGAGGTGCTGCGCACCCGCTACCTGGAGGCGCTCGGCGCGCTCTTCCCGCGGGTCCGCACCGCGGAGGTCGTTGACTTCGTCGTCTCGCGCGAGCACGAGGCGACCTTCCGCGGCGTGCCGGGCACGGCCGCGCTCCGCCGCGGCGTGGAGACGGGGCACCGCGGCGTCTACCTCGCCGGGGCGTGGACCGACACCGGCTGGCCGGCGACGATGGAGGGCGCGGTGCGCAGCGGCACGCGCGCCGCCTGGCACGCCCTCGTCGGCCTCGGCGCCCGCCGCGGCCTCCCTGCTCTCGAGGAGGAGGCGGCGTGATCCCGACCGAACGGGTGCCGGAGATTCTCACCCGCGCCCGCGGCCACGTCGCGCCGGCGCTGCGCGCCGCGATCGCGGTGCTCTCGCCCGAGCTGCGCCCCGTCGCCGAGTACCACCTCGGCTGGCGGGACGAGCGCGGCGCGCTCGTCGGCGGTGACGGCGGCAAGGGCGTGCGCCCCGCCCTCTCGGTGCTCTCCGCGGAGGCGGTCGGCGCCGAGGCCTCGGTCGGCGTGCCCGGCGCGGTGGCAGTCGAGCTCGTCCACAACTTCTCGCTCATCCACGACGACGTGATCGACGAGGACGTCGAGCGGCGCCACCGCCCGACGGTCTGGGCGCTGTACGGGATCGGCCCCGCGGTGATCGCCGGGGACGCGCTGCTCGCCCTCGCCCAGCAGGTCGTGCTCGGACCCGTCCCCGGCCCCGACGCGGAGCGCGCCGCGCGGCGCGTCGCCGACGCCACCGCGGCGATGATCGCCGGCCAGGCGCTCGACATGGCCTTCGAGCGACGCGACGACGTCGGCGTCGCGAGCTGCCTCGCGATGGAGGCCGGCAAGACCGGCGCCCTCCTCGGCTGCGCGGCCTCGATCGGCGCCGTCCTCGCCGGAGCCGACGAGCCGGTCGTCGAGGCGCTCGACCGCTTCGGCGTCGAGCTCGGCCTCTCCTTCCAGGCGGTCGACGACCTCCTCGGCATCTGGGGCGACCCGGCCGCCACCGGGAAGCCGGCGTGGAGCGACCTCCGCCAGCACAAGAAGAGCCTCCCCGTCGCGGCCGCGCTCGCGAGCGGCGGCGCGGCGGTCGCCGAGCTCTCGTCGCTGCTGTTCTCCGAGCATCTCGAGGAACGCGACGTCGAGCGGGCGGCGGCGCTCGTCGAGGAGTGTGGCGGCAGGGACTTCGCGACGAGCGAGGCCGCGGCGCACCTCGCCACCGCCCTCGCCGCCGTCGAGGGGCTGGCGCTTCGCGAGGAGAGCGTCGCCGAGCTCGTCGAGCTCGCCCACTTCGTCGTCGAGCGGCAGTTCTGATGACCGTCCTCGACCGCTCCGTCACCGCCCTCGGGGCGCGTGCCCGCGAGACCCTCGTGCGCGCCCGCGACCACCTGCTCGCCCGACAGTCGCCCGCCGGGTGGTGGAAGGGCGACCTCGAGACGAACGTCACGATGGACGCCGAGGACCTGATGCTGCGCGAGTTCCTCGGCGTGCGCGACGAGGAGGAGACCGCCGCCGCGGCGCGCTGGATCCGTTCGCACCAGCGCGACGACGGCACCTGGGCGAACTTCTTCGGTGGCCCCGGCGACCTCTCGACCACCGTCGAGGCCTACGTCGCGCTGCGCCTCGCGGGGGACTCCCCGCAGGCGCCGCACATGGCGGCCGCGGCGCGCTTCGTGCGCGAGCAGGGTGGCCTCGAGGCGACGCGGGTCTTTACCCACATCTGGCTGGCGCTGTTCGGCCTCTGGCCGTGGGAGGACCTGCCGGCGGTGCCTCCGGAGGTGATGTACCTCCCCCCGACGGTGCCCTTCAACATCTACGAGTTCGGCTGCTGGGCACGTCAGACGGTGGTCGCCCTCACCGTCGTGATCGCCTACCGCCCGGTGCGCCCGCTGCCCTTCGGCCTCGAGGAGCTGCGCTCGGGCGCCAGCTACCAGCCGCCGGCGCGGGGGATCACCGACTGGCGCGGACGCTTCGGCCTCCTCGACTTCCTGCTGCACCGCTACGAGCGCCTCGCCCGGCGCGAGCTCGTCCGCCGGGCGGTGCGCGAGCCGGCGCTCGCCCGTGCCGAGCGGTGGATCGTCCGCCGCCAGGAGGCCGACGGCAGCTGGGGCGGGATCCAACCGCCGTGGGTGTACTCGATCCTCGCGCTCTCGCTGCGCGGCTACCCGCTCGACCACCCGGTGATCAGCAAGGCCTTCGAGGGCATCGAGGGCTTCCTCATCCGGCGCGACGGTGTGCGCTGGCTGGAGGCCTGCCAGTCGCCGGTGTGGGACAGCGCGCTCGCCGTGATCGCGCTCGCCGACGCCGGCGTCGCCGCCGACGACCCGGCGCTGCGCCGCGCCGCGGCGTGGATCCTCGGCGAGGAGGTCACCGTGCGCGGCGACTGGGCGACGCGCCGGGAGGGGACCCCTGAGGGCGGCTGGGCCTTCGAGTTCGCGAACGACAACTACCCCGACGTCGACGACACCGCCGAGGTCGTGCTCGCCCTCCGGCGGGTGCGCGCCGAGGAGCCCGAGGCCGTCGAGGCGGCGGTCGCCCGCGCCCTCGCCTGGTCGCAGCCGATGGCCTCGTCGGGTGGCGCGTGGGGCGCCTTCGACGCCGACAACACCCGCGACGTCCTCTACGAGATGCCCTTCTGCGACTTCGGCGCGGTCATCGACCCGCCGAGCGCGGATGTGACGGCGCACATGATCGAGATGCTCTCCCACGAGCCCGCCGCCGACCCCGCGGTGCTCGCCGCGGGGCTGCAGTGGCTGCGCTCCGAGCAGGAGCCGGACGGCAGCTGGTTCGGCCGCTGGGGCGTGAACTACGTCTACGGCACCGGTGCCGCCCTCCCCGCGCTCGTCGCCGCCGGCGTCCCCGCCGACGACCCGGCGGTCGTCGCGGGCGTCGAGTTCCTCGAGCGCCACCAGAACGAGGACGGCGGCTGGGGCGAGGACATCCGCTCCTACGACGACCCCTCGCGGCGCGGCGTGGGCGCCTCCACCGCCTCCCAGACCGCGTGGGCGCTGCAGGCGCTCGTCGCCGCCGACGCCGCGGACTCCGAGGCGGCGCGGCGCGGCGTCGAGTTCCTCGTCGCCACCCAGCGCGAGGACGGCAACTGGGACGAGCCCTACTACACGGGCACCGGCTTCCCGGGCGACTTCTACATCAACTACCACCTCTACCGGCTCGTCTTCCCGCTCTCCGCCCTCGGCCGCTGGTGCCGTGCGGTCGGCGCCCTCGAAGGAGGCACGCCGTGAGCGGGGGGCCGGTCTTCCTGGCACCGCTGCGCCTCGAGGCCTCGGCGATCCGCCGCGGCGCCCCCGCGGCGACGATCGAGCGGGTCGGCATGGGGCCGGCGCGCGCCGCCGCGGCCTGCGCCCGCCTCGGGACGAGCATCCCTGCCGGCCGTCCGGTCGTCCTCGCCGGGGTCGCCGGCGGCCTCGTGCCGGGGCTGTGCGCGGGTGAGCTCGTCGTCGCGTCGGCGATCGTCGGTGGCGACCCAGAGGGGGCGCAGCTCCCCCTCGCCGCCGCCCCGTCGATGGCGGCGCACCTCGAGGCGGCGGGGATCCCCGCCCGCCTCGCCCCCGTCTACTCCTCGGCGACGATCCTGCACGGGCGCGCGGCGCGCGTCGCCGCGGCGTCGAGCGGCGCCCCCGTCGTCGAGATGGAGGCGCGCTGGCTCTCGCCCCTCGGCGCGAGCCGCCCCTTCGCCGTGCTGCGCGTCGTCCTTGACACCTTGGAGGACGAGCTCGTCTCGTTCGCCTCCCCGCGCGCCACGGTGCGCGCCCTACGGGTGCTGCGCGCCGCCGCCGCGGCGCTCGCGAGCTGGGCACCCGCCGACCTCTCCGACCCACTTACAAGGAGCAACTAGCCCCGATGTCGATTCCCCTGCGCCAGAACCTGCGGATGGCCACCTACCTGCTTTCGCGCCGCCTGCGGCGGACCGAGAAGTACCCGCTGATCGTCGAGCTGGAGCCGCTCTACGTCTGCAACCTCGCCTGCCCCGGCTGCGGCAAGATCCAGTACCCGACGGAGATCCTGCGCAAGCGGGTCTCGCCCGAGGACGCCTTCGCGGCGATCGAGGAGTGCGGGGCGCCGATGGTCTCGATCGCCGGCGGCGAGCCGCTGCTGCACCCCCAGATCGAGGAGATCGTCGAGGGGCTGATCGCGCGCAAGCGCTTCGTCTACCTCTGCACCAACGCCGTGCTGCTGCGGCGCAAGATCGACCGCTTCAAGCCCTCCCCCTACTTCTCCTTCGTCGTCCACCTCGACGGCCTGCAGGAGCGCCACGACGCGGCCGTCGACCGCGAGGGCGTCTTCGAGGAGGCGGTCGCCGCGATCCGCGAGGCCAAGGCCAAGGGCTTCCGGGTGACGACGAACTCCACCTTCTTCTCCAACGACTCGCCGAAGACGATCCGCTCGGTGCTCGACTTCCTGAACGACGACCTGAAGGTCGACGCGATGATGATCTCGCCCGCCTACGCCTACGAGAAGGCGCCGGACCAGGACCACTTCCTCGGCGTGAAGGAGACCCAGGCGCTCTTCGCCGAGGCCTTCTCCGAGGGTCACCGCAAGCGCTGGCGCCTCAACCACACGCCGTTGTTCCTCGACTTCCTCGAGGGCAAGGAGGACTACCAGTGCACCCCGTGGGGGATCCCCAGCTACTCGATCTTCGGCTGGCAGCGCCCCTGCTACCTGATGAGCGATGGCTACGCCTCGAGCTACAAGGAACTCCTCGAGACCACCGACTGGTCGAAGTACGGGCGCGGCAACGACGAGCGCTGCGACAACTGCATGGCGCACTGCGGCTACGAGCCGACGGCGGTGCTCGCGACGACGAAGTCGCTCCGCGAGTCGCTGCGCGCGGCGGTCGGCACCCACTAGTCGGCAGCGCGCGCCACGTCGCAGCCGCCGCCGCGAGCTGCCTAGGGTGGTCACCGCGGGGCTGTAGCTCAGCTGGTTAGAGCGCCTGGTTTGCAACCAGGGGGTCAGGGGTTCGAATCCCCTCAGCTCCACTGTAAACGTGCTGGTAGGGGGCATGGAAAGGCCCCCCGCCAGTGTCAGCGGGGGGCCCGTGTCAGCGGAATGTCAGCGGTGCCCCGTGAGCTGGCGGCGACCATCTCACCTCTCCTGGACGCGCTGGACGCGCCAGCCACGGTGGGCGTGGTCACTCGCACCTATGGGATCGCTAGCGGCCGCAACGCGATCGAACTGCTCGCCTCAGTCG
>DATLTN010000063.1 GCA_035533595.1 Acidimicrobiales bacterium | reverse complement strand
GAAGGTCCTCGAGCTGTCGCTGCGCGAGGCGCTGCAGCTCGGCCACAACTACATCGGCACCGAGCACATGCTCCTCGGCCTCGTGCGCGAGGGCGAGGGCGTCGCCGCGCAGGTGCTGCAGAGCCTCGGCGCCGACCTGCCGCGCGTCCGCCAGCAGGTGATCCAGCTCCTCTCCGGCTACCAGGGCCGCGAGGGGCAGGGCCAGCAGAGCGGTTCCTCCTCCTCGACCGAGCAGGCGCCGTCGGGCTCGCCCGTCCTCGACCAGTTCGGCCGCAACCTCACCCAGCTCGCCCGCGAGCACAAGCTCGACCCGGTGATCGGCCGCGATCGCGAGATCGAGCGGCTGATGCAGGTCCTCTCGCGGCGGACGAAGAACAACCCGGTGCTGATCGGCGAGCCCGGCGTCGGCAAGACGGCGATCGTCGAGGGCCTCTCCCAGCAGATCGTCGCTGACGACGTCCCCGAGACGCTGAAGGGCAAGCAGCTCTACACCCTCGACCTCGGCGCCCTCGTCGCCGGCAGCCGCTACCGCGGTGACTTCGAAGAGCGCCTGAAGAAGGTGCTGAAGGAGATCCGCACCCGCGGCGACACCATCTTGTTCATCGACGAGCTGCACACCCTCGTCGGTGCCGGCGCCGCCGAGGGCGCGATCGACGCCGCCTCGATCCTGAAGCCGATGCTCGCCCGCGGCGAGCTGCAGACGATCGGGGCGACCACCCTCGACGAGTACCGCAAGCACCTCGAGAAGGACGCCGCCCTCGAGCGGCGCTTCCAGCCGATCAAGGTGGAGGAGCCCTCGCTCGCGCACACGATCGACATCTTGAAGGGGCTGCGCGACCGCTACGAACAGCACCACCAGGTGACGATCACCGACCAGGCGCTCGTCGCCGCGGCGAACCTCGCGGACCGCTACATCTCGGACCGCTACCTCCCCGACAAGGCGATCGACCTCATCGACGAGGCCGGCAGCCGCCTGCGCATCCGCCGGATGGCGACGCCCCCGGAGTACAAGCAGATCGAGGAGGACCTCACCCGCATCCGCCTCGAGCGCGACGCGGCCCTCGAGCGGCAGAACTTCGAGCAGGCGAAGAAGCTCGCCGACCAGGAGCAGGTGAAGCTCGAACGCAAGACCGCCCTCGAGCAGGAGTGGCGCTCGGAGGGGGTCGACCTCTTCGACGTCGTCGACGAGGACGTGATCGCCGAGGTGCTGGCGAACTGGACGGGCATCCCCGTCTACAAGCTCACCGAGGAGGAGACGGCCAAGCTGTTGCGCATGGAGGACGAGCTCCACAAGCGGATCATCGGCCAGGAGGACGCGATCAAGGCGCTCTCGCGGGCGATCCGCAGGACGCGCGCCGGCCTCAAGGACCCGAAGCGCCCCTCGGGGTCCTTCATCTTCCTCGGGCCGACTGGAGTCGGGAAGACCGAGCTCGCGAAGTCCCTCGCCGAGTTCCTCTTCGGCGACGAGAGCTCGCTCATCCAGCTCGACATGTCGGAGTACATGGAGAAGCACACGGTGAGCCGCCTCGTCGGCTCGCCTCCCGGCTACGTCGGCTACGAGGAGGGCGGGCAGCTCACCGAGGCCGTCCGCCGTAAGCCCTTCTCCGTCGTCCTCTTCGACGAGATCGAGAAGGCGCACCCCGACGTCTTCAACGCCCTCCTGCAGATCCTCGAGGACGGCCGCCTCACCGACGCGCAGGGGCGCACGGTCGACTTCAAGAACACCGTGCTGATCATGACCTCGAACCTCGGGACCGCCGACCTTCGCAAGGCGAACATCGGCTTCTCGAAGTCCGACGACGCCGTGACCTACGAGCGGATGAAGGAGAAGGTGCACGAGGCGCTGAAGGCGCACTTCCGCCCCGAGTTCCTGAACCGCATCGACGAGGTGATCGTCTTCCACGAGCTGGAGCTCACCGAGGTCGTGCAGATCGTCGACCTGATGATCAAGCGGATCCGCGAGCAGCTCGAGGCGCAGGGCATCGGCCTCGAGCTGACCCTCGACGCCAAGCAGTTCATCGCCAAGAAGGGCTACGAGCCGACGCTCGGGGCGCGGCCGTTGCGCCGTGCGCTGCAGCAGCTCGTCGAGGACCCCCTCTCGGAGAAGATCCTCTGGAAGGAGTTCCGCGTCGGCGAGACGATCATCGTCGACGTCGAGGGCGAGGAGGTCGTCTTCCGCTCGATGCAGGACGTCGAGCCACCGCCGGTGGAGTTCGCCGACACGGGAGCCGACGCCTGAGCTGAGGCGCCGTTTTCCGATCACCGCATTCCCGCAAGAGGGCCGGCTTGTGCCGGCCCTCTTGCACGCCCGGCGACGGGGAGCTGCGAGCTCCAGGTGACGCGCAGCCGATCGCCGCGGTAGAGGTCGTGGGAGTACTCGAGCGCCCGGCCGTCGGCGCCGTGGGCGACGCGGCGGACGAGGAGCAGGGGCGCGCCGGGAGCGGTCTCAAGGAGGGCGGCCTCGGTGGGGCGCGCGACGGTGGGCTCGAGGTGCTCGACGGCGCGGACCGGCACCGCCGAGTACTCGCGGCAGATCAGCTCGTGGAGCGAGCCCGCGAGGGGGTGGGAGAGGAGCCCGGGGTAGGGCTCCGCGGGGAGCACCGCCTGCTCGAGGCCGAGCACCCTCCCGTTCGCGTAGCGCAGGCGGCGCAGCGCGAGGACGGGGCCGTCACCGAGGGTCGCGACCTCACCGGGAGCCGCGGGGCGCTCCACCGCCTCGACGACGCGCGTCCCGGCGCGCAGCGCGAGGCCGCGCAGCTGCTCGGAGAGGGCGGGCAGGCCGTGCAGCTCGAGCGGGGGATCGACGACGAAGTTCCCCCCGCCCCGCCCGGTGCGGCGCAGCAGCGCGCCCTCGTCCTCGAGTGTCGCGAGCGCCTGCCGCAGCGTCATGCGGCTCACCCCGAAGCTCGCCGCGAGCTCCCGCTCCGGCGGCAGCCGCTCGCCGATCGGGTAGTGCCCTTCGCCGAGGGCGGTGCGCAACGCGCGGAGAATGCGCAGGTGAGCAGGCTCCGGCGGGGTGTCGCCGGGAGTGGAGATTGTGGGCATAGTGGTCTAGACCATACTGCCCAAGGCCACCGAGCCGGCCCCACGTCGCGGTGAAGCCCTTCGCTCGCCGGCTCGACCGAGAGGCCGGGCCGCCCGGGATGGCCCTTCTCGGCCGGGGAGGCGGCGCGCTGCACGACGCTGCGGTACGCCGAGGCGACACTCGCCTCCGCCGCTGCGACGACCGCGCGAAGGTCCCCGGGCTCACAGTCCCGCGCCTTGCGCCGCGCTGCGCAGCCCCTCCGGTGGCGCACATCCGGGAGGTGGGGCCAGCACCGGTACAATGAGGGGCCGGAATCCCTAGACGGCGCGCCGCCCGGCGCTGCCACACCGGCCCATCTGAGGAGCCTCTGCGTGTTCGACGTCGGCGACAAAGTCGTCTATCCCCACCATGGCGCGGCAGTCGTCGAGCGCCGCGAAGTGCGGCAGGCCTTCGGTGAGGAGCGCGAGTACCTCGTGCTCCGCCTCGCCTATGGGGACCTCACCCTGATGGTCCCGGCCGACAACACCGACGAGGTGGGGCTGCGCGAGGTCATCAACGACGAAGAGGTCGAGGAGGTGTTCGCCGTGCTCCGCAAGAAGGAGGCGCGGATGCCGACCAACTGGTCCCGTCGTTACAAGAACCACGTCGAGAAGCTGAAGTCCGGCGACATCTACCAGGTCGCCGAGGTCGTCCGGAACCTCTCGATCCGCGACAAGGACAAGGGCCTCTCCGCGGGCGAGAAGCGGATGCTGAACCGCGCCCGGCAGATCCTCGTCTCCGAGCTCACCTTCGCCATCGGGGTGAGCGAGGAGGAGGCCGAGGAGCGGCTGAACGCCGCCCTTCCCTAGGTCGTGGCGGCCACCGCCGTCTGGGCCATCGTCGTCGCCGCCGGTGAAGGGCGGCGCTTCGGCGCACAGAAGCAGTTCGCCCCCCTCGCCGGGCGGAGCGTCCTCGAGTGGTCGCTCGACGCGGCGCGCAGCGTCGCCGCCGGCGTCGTCCTCGTCGTGCCCCCCGACCGTGTCGAGGACCCGGCCCTCGCCGGGCTCGCCGACGCCCTCGCCGCTGGAGGGGCCACCCGCGCCGACTCGGTGCGCGCCGGCCTCGCCCGCGTCCCCGACGAGGCGGCCTTCATCCTCGTCCACGACGCTGCCCGCCCCCTCGCCACCCCGGCGCTGTTCGCCGCGGTGCTCGCCGCGCTCGGCGAGGGGGTCGACGGCGCCGTCCCGGGCCTCACCCCCGCTGACACCGTTAAGCGGGTCGCCGGCGACACCGTCACCGAGACCCTGCCGCGCGCCGAGCTCGTGACCGTGCAGACGCCGCAGGCCTTCCGCGCCGAGGTGCTCCGCAAGGCGCACGCCTCGGGCCTCGACGCGACCGACGACGCCGCGCTCTTGGAGGCGATCGGCGCGACCGTGAAGGTCGTCGCCGGGGAGGCGACCAACACCAAGCTCACCGTCCCCGAGGACCTGGAGCGCGCCGCGGCGCTGCTCGGGAGGGTGACCGGATGAGCGAGCTGCGCATCGGCCAGGGCCTCGACTTCCACCGCTTCGCCGAGGAGGGCGACGACCCCGCCCGCCCGCTCGTCCTCGGCGGGGTCGAGCTCGCGGGGGAGCGGCCGCTCGTCGGCCACTCCGACGCGGACGCCCTCGCGCACGCCCTCACCGACGCGCTCTTCGGCGCCGCCGGCCTCGGCGACATCGGATCGCACTTCCCCGACAACGATCCCGCCTACGCGGGCGCTGACTCGCTCGCCCTCCTCGCCGAGGCGGCGCGACGCTGCGCGGCGGAGGGGTGGCGGCTCGTGAACGCCGACTGCACCGTCCTCGGGGAGCGGCCGCGCGTCGCGCCGCACCGCGAGGAGATGGCGGTGCACCTCTCGGCCGCCGCCGGTGGGCCGGTGCACGTGAAGGCGACCCGCCCGGAGGGCCTCGGCGCCCTCGGCCGAGTGGAGGGCCTCGCATGCTTCGCCATCGCCCTCCTCGAGCGCTGAACCCGCCGGGGCGCCCGCGCCCCGAGCGGGAGGAGGACCTCGGCGGTGTCCAGGTGGAGGGGCTGTGGGCGGTCCGCGAGCTGCTGCGCGCCGGGCGCCGGGTGGTGCGCGAGGTGGCCGTCGCCGCCGGGCGCAGCGAGACCGCGCCGCTGGACGAGATCCTTGAGCTCGCCCGCCTGCGGCGGGTGCCGGTGCGCAGACTCACCCCCGAGGAGCTGCAGGCACGCGCCCAGAGCGAGGTCCCCCAGGGGGTCATCGCCCGTGCGGAGCCGCTGCGCGCCGTCCCCCTCGCCGACCTCGCCTCCGCCGGAGCCGACGGGCGCCCGCCCTTCCTCCTCGTCTTCGACGAGCTCACCGATCCGCAGAACTTCGGGGCGGCGCTCCGCAGCGCGCTGTCGGCCGGGGCGACGGGCGCGGTCGTCGCCCGCCAGCGGGCGGCGAGGGTGACACCGAGCGTCGCGAAGGCGGCGGCCGGGGCGGTCGAGCACCTGCCGATCGCCCTCGTCGGCGGGATCGCCGCGGCGCTCGGCACCCTCTCGCGTCACGGCGTCTGGTCGGTCGCCCTCGACGGGGAGGGGGAGCGGGTCTTGGACGAAGTCGAGCTGCTCGCCGAGCCGGTGGCGCTCGTCGTCGGCGCCGAGGGGAGGGGCCTCGCGCCCCTCGTCCGCCAGCGCTGCGACGTGCGGGCGCGGATCCCGCTCCTCGGTCCGCTCGAGTCCCTGAACGCCGCCGCGGCCGCGGCGGTCGCCTGTTTCACCGTGGCCCGCGCCCGCCGGGGTGTTCCGACCCCCTGACGCGGAACAGCCCGCCGTCGCCGGCGGGCTGTTCCCGGATCCCCCAGACCCCGTAAGAAGCGGTATCTGTTTAGCGCATCCCGAGCATCGGCGCCAACGATCTCAACTGCGCTTCATCATCGGGACGAAGTCCCGCTCCTCGGCCCCGGTGTAGAGCTGGCGGGGGCGGGCGATGCGCGCCTTGTTGTCGAGCGACTCCTGCCAGTGGGCGAGCCAGCCCGAGGTACGGGCGATCGCGAAGAGCACGGTGAACATCGCCGTCGGGAAGCCCATCGCCTGGTAGATGATCCCGGAGTAGAAGTCGACGTTCGGGTAGAGGCGACGGCTGATGAAGTACTCGTCGGCGAGCGCTACCTCCTCGAGCTTCAGCGCGATGTCGAGGAGCGGGCTCTTGCCGGTGACCTCGAAGACGTCGTAGGCGATCTTCTGGACGATCTTCGCCCGCGGGTCGTAGTTCTTGTAGACGCGGTGGCCGAAGCCGAAGAGCAGGCCCTTGCCCTCCTTCACCGACTTCACGAAGTCCGGCACGTTCTCGATCGAGCCGATCTCGTTCAGCATGTTCAGCACTTCCTCGTTCGCCCCGCCGTGGCGCGGGCCGTAGAGGGCGGCGCAGGCGGCGGCGGTCGAGGAATAGGGGTCGGCGTGGCTCGAGCCGACGACGCGCATCGCCGTCGTCGAGCAGTTCTGCTCGTGGTCGGCGTGCAGCATGAAAAGCACGTCGATCGCCTTGGCGAGGCGCGGGTCGGCCTCGTAGCGGGGCTCGGCCACCTTCCACATCATCGACAGGAAGTTCTCTGCGAACGACAGTGAGTTGTCGGGGTAGACGAAGGGCATCCCGACGCTGAAGCGGTGCGCGGCGGCGGCGAGGGTCGGCATCTTGGACACCAGCCGGACGATCTGGCTGTGGCGGTTCGCGGGGTCGAAGATGTCCTTCGCCTCGGGGTAGAAGGTCGAGAGCGCGCCGACGGCCGAGACGAGCATCCCCATCGGGTGGGCGTCGTAGTGGAAGCCGTCGAGGAAGCGCTTGCGCACGTTCTCGTGGATGAAGGTGTGGCGGGTGATCTCGTCCACCCACGCCTCGTACTGCTGCTTGTTCGGGAGCTCGCCGTTCAGCAGCAGGTAGGAGACCTCGAGGTAGGAGGACTGCTCGGCCAGCTGCTCGATCGGGTACCCGCGATAGCGGAGGATGCCCTCGTCGCCGTCGATGTAGGTGATCGCCGACTCGCACTCGGCGGTCGCGCCGAAGGCCGGGTCGTAGAACCAGATCCCGGGGAGGAGCTTGGACCATTCCGCGGCGCTCACCCCGCCGTCGGTGATCGGGACCTCGATCGACTGTCCGGTGCGGTTGTCGGTGATCGTCACGCTCTCTGGCACGCTCGTGCTCCTCCTCCTCGTCCCGGACGCGGGCGCGATCCTAGGTCCGACGAGGGACATCGGCCCAGTCGAGGCGCGGCGGCCGCCACCGGGCACCGGAGACACCTGCCCCGCCCGCGGGGGGCGAGGCAGGGGCGCTGCAGGCTGCGGGTGGGCTCAGTTGGTGATCGCCAGATGGTCGGCGGCACCGATCAGCGCCTCACAGGACGCGGTCTGCGCACGGGGGTCCGAGAGGTGCTGCCCCGCGAACTCGGCGCGGAAGAGCTCGTCTTTGATGTGCCCCGCGAGGGCGTCACGCGCGTGCTCGAGGGCGCTCAGCTGCTGGTCGAGCGAGGAGTAGGTGGCGTCCCCGGTGCCCGTGCCCTCGATGGCGTTGGTCGCCGCCTCGAGGGTGGCGGTCCCGAACTCGCCGACGCTCGAGTTCAACGAGCACCTCGGTGATCACCCGCCCGTCCTCGGTGTCGTCGTCCTTCAGGTCGGTGAGGTACATGAGCGTGGGCCGGATGTCGGCCTCGTCCACCCAGGTTCCGGTCGTCCCGCTCTGGGGTGCCGTCTGCTGGCCGCTCAGCGCTCCGGCCGAGCTCGGTCCGGCGTTCGCGGCGGGGCCGTCGAGGCCGAGCGGCGCGATCCCGGAGCCGACGAGGCCGAGGTAGTTGGTGTCGATCTCGGCCGCGTAGTCACCGTGGTCCCATGCGTAGGAGTTCGTCTGCTCGACGCAGTCGCTGTTCGAGGGGCCGGTGGCGTTCGGCTCGGTCGATTTGAAGGCGGCTGCGATGCTGGATTCGCTCACCAACAACCATCCCCTCGTCGACGGAAACAAGCGTCTCGGCTGGCTCGCGACGATGGTGTTCCTCGACCTCAACGGTTATGACCCGAGTCTGTCCGATCCGACGGCCAGGCTTTCCAACTCGTCTGGGACGTCGCGAGCGGTCGCGTCGAGCTTGGCGAAATCGCGCGGCGGCTCGACGGGCACCCCGTCCGCCGCTGACGCCAGGCCGTCCTTGTCACCCGCCGAAACGGCCAGCTCGCTGGCAGTTTGCCCATGAGTGCCACACGGCGCCGGTTCCCATGGCGCGAAGTTTGTCGTTGCAGTGCCTCGAGATGCACCTATGTCCCGAGCGCTTTTCGATAGACGTTTGTCTACCGAGGAAGCTAGAAGCCACCTAGAGGGTGAGGCGCAGCGTCGAGCTCGATGCCGATCACACTGGCGATTCGGACAAGGTCGACGTCTTGGGCCAAGAGGCTCGCACCCTCCCGCCACGCGACCGCAGCAATCATGCAATCGACGAGTCCGCGCGGGGTGACGCCTTGTTGCCTGCACCTCCGATAGATGCGAACAGCACCATCGAAGTCCACAATCGAGTCGAACCGATAAAGGTGGAATCGCAACAGCAGCCGACGGAGGTCGTGCTCGCGGCGCTCGTCGCGCGCGCCAACGAGAACCTCCATGATGACGGGTTCGGTGACCGCGACTGCTCCATCTCGCGCAATGAGTTCGGTCAACCGCTGATCGGCGGGACTTTCGGTCGCTCGGTCATACTCCACCCACGCGGAGGTGTCCGCGAGGATCACGGCGCCGAGCGCGGGGCTGTTTCGGCGACCGTGTCTTCGATAGCGCGCGCCCCGCGCATGGCAAGAGCTTCTTCCCGCGTCATCGGCTGGCCGGCGAGATTGCGAAGTGCAAGGTCCACCGCCTCAGTTTTTGAATGAACGGCGTAACGATCCATGACTGTCTCAATCAAGGAGTCGTCGAGTTCGATGTTCGTGCGGGTACGGCTCACGTACTAACTCTACACCTGAGGTGTACTAGTGGTGTACCAGCCGACTCGCTCCGGACACGCGGCGGCAGACCGGCAGACGGTTGCTGCATGGAGCCGAAAAGGCCCATGCACTAGTTCTCTAGCGAAACTCTGTAGACGTTCGTCTCGCGTTCGGAGAAGCCCAGGCGCCGGTAGAGGGCGTTCGCCGCTTCTCGGCTCGGCCGGCTCGTCAGGTCGACGGTCACCGCACCTCGCTCTCTGGCGACGGCCACCGCCCGCTCGACGAGGGCGCTCCCTGCGCCCCGGCCCCGCGCCGCCTCGTCGACGACGACGTCCTCGATCCAGGCGCGCACGCCCGTCAGGAGGCGGAAGGTCTGCAGCGTGAGGGTGCCGACGATGCGGTCGCCGAGTCGGGCGACGAACAGGCAGGTGTCGGGATTGCCGACGATCTCGCGCAAAGCCATCAGGTCGGGGGACGGGGCACTCGAGAGCTGGGGAAGCAGCTGCGCGAGCGCCGCCACGTGCCCCTCGTTCGCCGCCTCGAGTACCTCCACGACCAGCTCTTCTTGGACCATCTGCCCAGCGTAACTGGGTCGCCCGCCGCCGAGCGGGCGAGCACTGGCTGTGGCGGGAATCGACACGGAGGGCCGGCGCGCGTCTTCGGCGCGGCCTCGGCGGCCAGTAGGCTGAAGGGCGAAACCAGGAGGTGGCCGCGATGGTGCAACGGCGGATCGAGCGAGCGGCGCGACGTGCGCTCGAGGGCGCGCTCCGGGCATTCGACCGTCGCGCCGCTCGCGACGAGCCTGACGAATCGCTGCCGACGGTCGCCCTCAACCGACCGATTCTCATTGCCGCCTTCGAGGGCTGGAACGACGCCGGCGACGCCGCCTCCTCGGCGGCGAGCTACCTCGCGGACGGGTGGGCGGCCGAGCCGCTCGCCGAGATCGACCCGGATGAGTTCTTCGACTTCACCGAGGTGCGGCCCGAGTCTGCGCTCCTCGACGGGGGTGCACGGCGCATCGTGTGGCCGACGACCGCCTTCTCGCTTGTCCCCGGCGTGCAGGGCGCGCGCGACATCGTGCTCCTGCGTGGCCCCGAGCCGCAGCTGCGGTGGCGCACCTACTGTGCGGCACTGATCGAGCTCGCGCGCAGCATCGGGATCGAGCGGGTGATCACCCTCGGCGCCTACCTCGGCGAGGTCACCCACTCGCGGGCCACGCCGGTCACCGCCTCCTCCGCCGATCCGGTGCTCGCCGAGCGCTACCACCTCTCCACGAGCCGTTACGAGGGGCCGACGGGCATCGTCGGCGTGCTCAGCGCGGCGCTCGCCGAGGCCGGGATCCCGACGATCTCGGTGTGGGCGAGCGTGCCGTGCTACTCGCTCCCGGTCTCACCGAAGGCCTCGCTCGCCCTCGTGCAGGTCGTCGCCCGCCTCGCTGGCCGGGAGGTCGATCTCGACGAGCTCGAGCGGGACGCTTCGGACTACGAGGAGAAGATGGACGAGCTGGTCGCCGAGGACGAGAACGTCGCCGCCTACGTCTCGCGCATCGAGGAGATGGAGCAGGTCGTCGACTCCGAGCTCTCAGCGGAGGGCCTCGCCGAGGAGATCGAGCGCTACCTGCGCAACAACCGGTCGAGCTGACCGTGGCGGTCCACGACGACTGCCGTCACTACGTGATGCAGACGGTGCGCAGCGGCGACCGTCTCGAGCGCTGCGCGCTCGGGGCGAACGAGTCGGTCCCCTTCGCCTGCCCGGAAGGCTGTCTCTTCTACGAGCCGCGCAGCACCTCGAGCGCCGGCTGGCAGGTCGGCGGCTCACCGCGCTCCTGACGGAGCCGGTCAGCTCTCGACGACGTCGGAGAGGGGCTCGACGCGAATCCCCGTCGAGCGCAGCCACTCGATGGCCTCCTCGACGGCGCCGCTCTCGCCGACGAGCTCGCAGATGATCCACCCCGAACGCTCCTCCACCTGGGCGCGCCGGATGTTCGGCTCGACGTCGTAGAGGCGGGTGAGGCGGGCGAGGACCGGCTCGCGGACGAGGTCCTCGGGGAAGACGATGCGGACGCGCACGCTCATGGTCGCTCCTTTGTCTCCGACTCCTCGGCGAGCGCCGTCATGGCGAGGTTGCCGGAGCGGAAGCCCTCAAGGTCGAGGGTCACGTAGCGGTAGCCGACGGCGTGCAATGCGTCGACGATCTCCTCCCGCAGCTCGATCGCTCGCGGCAGGTCCGCGCTCGGCAGCTCGAGGCGCGCGGCGTCCCCGTAGTGGCGGACCCGCAGGCCGCGAAACCCGAGCGCCCGCAGCGCCGACTCGGCGCGCGCGACCTGGGAGAGCACGCCGACGGTGACGGGGGTGCCGTGAGGGACCCGCGAGGAGAGGCAGGCGTTGGCGGGCTTGTCCCAGGTCTCGAGGCCGATGGCGCGCGACAGGGCGCGCACCGTCGCCTTGTCCAGGCTCGCCTCGACGAGGGGGAAGACCGCCCCCCGCTCGCGCGCCGCGGCCTGGCCGGGGCGGTGCTCGCCGAGGTCGTCGAGGTTGACGCCGAGGGCGACCGCGGCCCCCTCGCGCTCGGCGGCGGCGCCGAGGACGTCCATCAGCTCCGCCTTGCAGAAGTAGCAGCGGTCGAGGGTGTTCTCCCGGTAGGCGGGGTTCTCGACCTCGTGCGTGCGCAGCGCGAGGTGGCGCAGCCCCCAGGCACGGGCGAGGCGCGCACACTCGTGCTCGTCCTCGACCGCGAGCGAGGGCGAGACCGCGGTCGCGCAGAGCACCCGCGAGGCGCCGAGGTGACTGGTCGCGACCTGCGCGAGGAGGGCCGAGTCGGCTCCCCCCGAGAAGGCGACGAGCAGCCGCTCGTGGCGCTCGAGGACCCCCTCGAGGCGCGCCCGCGCCGCCGCGAGAGAGGGGTCGAGGGCGACGGTCATGCGCAGCCGAGCGCGTCGAGCACCGCGTCGGGCTCACCGACGGTGCCGCTCAGGAACGGGCCGAACTCGGCGTAGCGGGCGGAGGCCTCGTCGAAGCGCATCTCGTAGACGCACTCCTTCAGGTCGTCCGGGCTGCGCCCGAAGAGCGTCACGCCCCACTCGTAGTCGTCGAGGCCGGTCGATCCCGTCACGAGCTGCAGGACCCGCCCGCGGAAGGTCCGTCCCACCGCGCCGTGGCCGTGCATCAGCGCGAGGCGCTCGTCGTAGGGCAGGCGGTACCAATTGTCGCCGGCCTCGCGGCGCTTGGACATCGGGTAGAAGCAAAAGGCCGGCATCCCCTCGGGCGGCAGGCGCGGGTGCAGCCGGGCCTCGCGCATCTCGGCGGGGGCGCCCGCCGCGTACTCCGAGACCTCGGTCCGCGAGACGTAGGAATAGCTCGGCGCCACCCCGGCGCGCCGGAGCTCGCTCTGCAGGCGGCGCAGCGTCGCGGCGTCCTCGCCGAGCGCGAGCAGGCCGAGGTCCGCCCTGTGGCCGAGGAGCGCGACCGTGACGACCTGGCTCCCGGCGCTCTGGCACTCCTTCAGCGCGAGCTCGATCTCGCCGCGGCGCGCCTCGGGGCCGAGTGGGGCGAAGAGGTGGAGCACCGCCCAGCTCTGTTCGTCGGGCTTCTCGGTCTCAGCGTCGCTCACGCGGCCGATACTACGGCCGGCCGGCCGGCCCCCCCGCCGCAGAGCCGGTGCGCCGGCCGATGGGAACCACGGAACAGAACAACCCCCGCCGAAGCGGGGGTTGTTCTCGGAACGTGCGTGCTCGGGTGCGGCGGAGGCCGCTCCCGGGTTGGCCTAGAAGTCCTCCATGCCGCCGCCCGGCATCGCCGGCGCCGAGGAGTGCTCCTCGGGCTTGTCGACGACGAGGGCCTCGGTGGTGAGGAAGAGCGCGGCGATGGAGGCCGCGTTCTGCAGCGCCGAGCGGGTGACCTTCGCGGCGTCGATCACGCCTGCCTTGACGAGGTTCTCGTACTCGCCGGTCGCCGCGTTGAGCCCCTCGGCCGGGTCCTTCAGGCTGCGGACCTTCTCGATCACGACGCCACCCTCGAGGCCGGCGTTGATCGCGATCTGCTTCAACGGCTCCTCGACGGCGCGGGCCACGATGCGCGCCCCGGTCGCCTCGTCGCCCTCGAGCTTGTCGGCCGCGGCGATGATCGCCTTCTGCGCACGCAGCAGGGCCACGCCGCCGCCGGGGACGACGCCCTCCTCGATGGCCGCCTTGGTCGTCGAGACGGCGTCCTCGATGCGGTGCTTCTTCTCCTTCAGCTCGACCTCGGTGGCCGCGCCGACCTTGATCACCGCGACGCCGCCGGAGAGCTTGGCGAGGCGCTCCTGCAGCTTCTCGCGGTCGTAGTCGGAGTCGGTGTTCTCGATCTCGGTCTTGATCTGGCTGATCCGGCCCTTGATCTCGTTGTCGTCACCGGCGCCCTCGACCACGGTCGTCTCGTCCTTGGTGATGACGATCTTGCGCGCACGGCCGAGGAGGTCGAGCGTGACGTTCTCGAGCTTCAGGCCGACGTCCTCGGTGATCACCTGTCCGCCGGTGAGGATCGCGATGTCCTGGAGCATCGCCTTGCGACGCTCCCCGAAGCCGGGGGCCTTCACTGCCGCGGAGCGGAAGGTGCCGCGGATCTTGTTCACGACGAGCGTCGCGAGGGCCTCGCCCTCCACGTCCTCAGCGATGATGACGAGCGGCTTACCGGTCTGCATGACCTTCTCGAGCACCGGCAGCATGTCCCGCACGGCGGAGATCTTCGAGCCGAAGAGGAGCACGTAGGGGTCCTCGAGGACCGCCTCCATGCGCTCGGGGTCAGTCACGAAGTAGGGGGAGATGTAGCCCTTGTCGAAGCGCATCCCCTCGACGAGGTCCATCTCCATGCCGAAGGTCTGGGACTCCTCGACGGTGATCACGCCGTCCTTGCCGACCTTGTCGATCGCCTCGGCGATCATCGCCCCGATCTCGGGGTCGGCGGCGGAGATCGCCGCCACCTGGGAGATCTGGTCCTTCGAGTCGGTCACCGACACGGCGAGCTTCTTCAGATGCGCCGTCGCCGCCTCGACCGCCGCCTCGATGCCCTTCTTCAACGACATCGGGTTGGCGCCGGCGGCCACATTGCGCAGCCCCTCGCGCACGAGCGCCCCGGCGAGCACCGTGGCGGTCGTCGTGCCGTCACCGGCTACGTCGTCGGTCTTCTTCGCGACCTCTTTCACGAGCTCGGCGCCGACCCTCTCGTAGGGGTCCTCGAGCTCGACTTCCTTCGCGATCGAGACCCCGTCGTTGGTGATCGTGGGGGCGCCCCACTTGCGCTCGAGCACCACGTTGCGGCCCTTCGGGCCGAGGGTCACCTTCACGGCGTCCACGAGCTGGTTCATCCCCCGCTCGAGCGCGCGACGCGCCTGCTCGTCAAAGGCGATCAACTTCGGCATCTTCGTCCTCCTTGTGGCCCGGTCCTGCGGCGTGATCCTGGGATCCGGAGCGTTAGCACTCTAACTAGTCGAGTGCTAACAGCAAACCACGCTTCGGCAGGCGCCGCAAGCGGTGCGAGGGCCCGCCGACGAGGCGCGGGGAGGAGCGGGGGCTTCAGCCGCCGGCGACGGCCGGGACCACCGAGAGGGTCTGGCCGGCCGCGAGCGGGGTGTCGAGGCCGGAGAGGAAGCGCACGTCCTCGTCGTTCACGAAGAGGTTGACGAAGCGCCGGAGCTGGCCCTGCTCGTCGAGGAGGCGCTCGCCAATGCCGGCGTGCTCGGCTTCGAGCGCGGCGATCGCCTCGCGCACGGTCGCCGCTTCGAGCGCGATCTCGCCGGCACCACCGGTGAGCGGGCGCAGCTGGGTCGGGATGCGGACGGTGACGCTCATGAGGCGCGCTCCTGTTGCTGCAGCTCGTTGAAGGCGGCGAGGGTGGCGGGGATCACCGCCGAGGGGCCGACGGTGTCGCCGAGCGCCTCCACGGTCTTCAGCCCGTTCCCGGTGATGAAGGCGACGACCCGCTCGTCGCGGCGCACGACGCCGGACTGGGCGAACTTGGCGAGCGTCGCGACCGTCACGCCGCCCGCGGTCTCGGCGAAGATCCCCTCGGTGCGGGCGAGCAGCCGGATGCCGTCGAGGACCTCGGCGTCGGTCACCGAGCCGATCGCGCCGCCGGTCTTGCGCACCACGTCGAGCGCGTACCAGCCGTCGGCGGGGTTCCCGATCGCGAGCGACTTGGCGATCGTGTCGGGGCGCACCGGGCGGATCGTGTCGCTCCCCTCGGCGAAGGCGGTGGCGACCGGCGAGCAGCCCTCGGCCTGCGCGCCCGAGATCCGCACCGAGTCGCCGTCGTCGATCAGGCCGAGCACGCCGAGCTCGTGGAAGCCCTTGTGGATTTTGGTGAGCTGGCTCCCCGAGGCGATCGGCACGACGACGTGGTCGGGGGCGGTCCAGCCGAGCTGCTCGGCGACCTCAAAGGCGAGGGTCTTCGATCCCTCCGAGTAGTACGGGCGGACGTTCACGTTCACGAAGGCCCAGTCGGGGTGCTCGCTCGCGAGCTCCGCGCAGAGGCGGTTCACGTCGTCGTAGTCGCCCTCGACGGCGATGAGGTGGCCGTTAAAGACCGCGGACATCGCGATCTTTACCTGCTCGAGGGACTTCGGGATGAAGACGTAGGACTCCATGCCGGCGCGCGCCGCGTGCGCGGCCACGGAGTTCGCGAGGTTGCCCGTCGAGGCGCAGGCGGCGACCTTGAGGCCGAGCTCGCGGGCCTTGGAGAGCGCGACCGAGACCACCCGATCCTTGAAGGAGCCGGTCGGGTTGCGGGTGTCGTCCTTCAGCCACAGCTCCCCGAGGCCGAGCTCGGCGGCGAGGCGGTCGGCGCGCAGGAGCGGCGTGAAGCCGGCGCCGAGGTCGATGCTCGTCCCCCCGGCGACGGGGAGGAGCGCCGCGTAGCGCCAGATGCTGTTCGGGCCCGCCGCGATCGACTCGTGCGTGACCTTGCCGCGCAGCTGGTCGTAGTCGTAAACGACCTCGAGCGGCCCGAAACAGAAGTCACAGACGTGGATCGCCTCTGCGGGGTAGTTGCGGCCGCACTCGCGGCAGCGGAGTCCATCAACCGGCGGCATACGGTCCCTCCTCATCGATCGGGCATTGGCACCTTGCAACCCGCGCATGCGGATCACTGGTTGCCGCGGCGTCGACGGGCCCGTCCCTCAGCCGCTCTGGATGATGTGGCCATTGTGGACGATGCGCCGACGTGCGTCAAAGGAGGCTGGACCCCGGGGGGAGGGGCCGTGGGGGAAGATGCAGCGATGGACCCCTCCCGCGCCAGGCGAGGCTCGCGTTGAGCGAGCTCGTCGTCGTCGCCAACCGCGGCCCCGCGACGATCAACGTCGCGCCCGACGGCTCGCTCACCGTCGGCACCGGCGCGGGCGGCCTCGCCCCGAGCCTCGCCCGCGCCCTCGACGGCCGCGACAGCACCTTCGTCGCGGCGGCGATGAGCGAGGGGGAGCGGCGCGCCGCGCGCGAGGGGCTCCCGGAGGCGATCGCCGGCTGCGACCTCTCCCTCGTCGAAGTCGAGGAGGCCCTCCACCGCGCCGCCTACGGCGTCGTCTCCAACCAGCTCCTCTGGTACCTGCACCACGGCCTGTTCGACCTGCCCCGCCGCCCCCTCCTTGACCACCACTTCGCCGCGGCCTTCGAGGCCTACCGCGAGTTCAACCGCCTCTTCGCCGAGGCCGCGGCGGCGCACGCCGACGAGGGGGCGACGGTCGTCGTCCACGACTACCACCTCTGCCTGGTGGGGGCCTTCCTCCGGCGGTCGCGCCCGGACCTGAAGACCGCCCACTTCAGCCACACCCCCTTTGCCACCCCCGAGGAGCTCGAGGTGCTACCCGAGGTGGTGCGCGCCGAGCTCCTCGACGGCCTCTCCTCCTTCGGCGCCTGCGGCTTCCACACCGAGCGCTGGCGCGAGCGCTTCGCGCGCAGCGCCGCGGGCCGCGCCGCGGCGGAGAGCTTCGTCGCCCCCCTCGGCACCGATGCCCTCTCCTTCGGCCACCTCGCGGAGAGCGAGGAGGTCCTCGCCCGCGGACGCCTCCTCGACGAGCTCGTCGACGGTCGCCAGCTGCTGCTGCGGAGCGACCGCGTCGAGCTCTCGAAGAACCTGCTGCGCGGCTTCCTCGCCTACGAGGAGCTGCTCGCCGAGCGCCCGCAGCTGCGCGGCGGGGTCGTCTTCGTCGCCCGCCTCTACGCCTCGCGGACCGACCTCGCCGACTACCTCGCCTACCGGGCCGAGACCGAGCAGCTGGCGGCGCGCATCAATGAGCGCTTCGGGAACGCCGGCTGGTCGCCGGTCGTGGTGCAGATCGCCGACGACTTCCCGGCGACCGTCGCCGCCTTCCGCCGCTACGACGTCCTGCTCGTGAACCCGGTGCGCGACGGGATGAACCTCGTCGCCAAGGAGGGCCCGGTGGTGAACGGCCGCGACGGCGTGCTCGTCCTCTCCCGTCAAGCGGGCGCCTTCGAGGAGCTCGGCGCCGACGCGCTCGCGGTGAACCCCTTCGACGTCTCCGGCACGGCGCGCGCCCTCGGCGAGGCGCTCGCGATGCCGGCGGCCGAGCGCGCCCCGCGCGCCGCGCGCCTCGCGGCCGCCTCGGCGGCGCTCCCCCCCGGCCCCTGGCACGACGTGGTCATCGGCCACGCCCGCCGCGCCACGGCCGGCGGCTGAGGACGATCAGGAGCCGACCGGGCCGCGCAGCTCGCCGAGCGCCTCCTCGACCGCAGCGGCGAGGCGGCGGGCTGCCCGGAAGCCGCTCCCCTCGGCGGTGATCGCGCTCCCGTAGCGCAGCGTCACCCCGCCCGGTCGCGCGCGGCGCCCTCCCGGGGGGAGGACCCGCCGTGAGCCGACGATCGCCGCCGGCACCACCGCCACGCCGGCGTTCGCCGCGGCGACGAAGGCGCCGAGGTGGAGGCGGCCGAGCGCCTCCTCGCGCACGAGGTGGCCCTCGGGAAACAACGCCAGGTGGCCACGCGCCGCAGCCCGCGTCAGCCGCTCGAGCTGTGACCGCCCCGGCTCGTCGTCGCTCCCGACGAAGAGGCAGCCGATCCGCCGGAGGAAGGGCCCGGGCACCTTCTGGTGCTCGAGGACGGCGCCGACGGCGATCTCGAGGGGCTGGTGCGAGGCGGCGATGAGGATCGCCCCGTCGAGGTAGCTCTCGTGGTTGAGGACGAGCACGGCCGGGCCCTCCGGCGGCCGCCCCTCGATCGAGAGCCCGATGCCGCCCGCGGCGGCCATCAGCCGCAGCCCGCGGTGCAGCACCCACCATCGGCGCGACACCCCGGGGAGGACGAGGACGAGCGGCCAGAGGACGAGGCCGACGGCGAACAGCGCCACGGTGCTGCGGAGCGCGAAGAGGAGCTCTCCCGCGCCCGTTCCCCGCCGCCCTCCGCTCACCGCGCGGGCGCCCCGCCGCTCACCGCGCAGGGGCGAGGCGCCGGGCGAGCTCGCCGAAGAGCGCGGCGAGCTCTGCGGGCCCCTCGACCTGCAGATCGGCGCGCGCCGCGAGGGCGGCGGGCATCTCGGGGCCGGCGACCGCGATGCGCAGCGTCCCCGCGCCGGCCGCGGCGAGCTCGTCGAGGGCGTCGAAGGCGGCGAGGTCCCCGAGGTCGTCGCCGGCGAAGGCGACGCACGACAGCCCGGCGGCGACCGCGCGCACGACGGTGCCCTTGCTCGGGGCGCCCGCGGGCAGCAGCTCGAGGGACATCTTCGCCTCGTGCACGCGCATCCCCGCGGCGGAGGCGAGCTCGTCGGCGAGGCCGCGCATCGTCGGCTCGAGGAGGGGGTGACGGCGCCAGTGCAGGGCGAGCGAGCGCCCCTTGTCCTCGACCGCGTCCGCGGGGAGGGCGGCGCGCGCCCGCGCCACGAGGGCGGCGATCGCGGCCGGGTCATTGGAGAGCGCCGTCGTCTCGGCGACCCGCCCGTCGTCGTCGACGGCCTCGGAGCCGTAGAGGCCGAAGAGGCGGAGCCCGCCGGCACCGCCGAGGCGCTCCAGGAGGAAGGCCGCGGGGCGTCCGGAGACGACCCCGACCGTGTGCAGGTGCCCCGCGAGCAGGCGGAGGGTGGCGACGGTGTCGGGGAGCGCGACCGACAGCGACGGGTCGGCGACGATCGGCGCGAGCGTGCCGTCGAAGTCGACGAAGAGCGCGGTGCGCGGCGGGTCGGCCGCGAGGAGCTCGACGGCCTCGGTGCGCGTCGTGGTCACGGCCGGCCGCCGTCGCCCGCAGCCGCCGTCATCGCGCCGACAATGCCGCCCGCGGCGCACCGCCGCAAGGGGCCGCTCGCGGCCGGGCCCGAGGCGCGGGCGCGCGAGGCTGGAGCGGGAGGGAGGTGCGGCGGTGGCCGAAGTGGGATACGTGGTGGCGTTCGGCGGCGGCGTCGCCTCTTTCGTCTCGCCCTGTGTCCTGCCCGTCGTGCCCGCCTACCTGTCGATGGTGACGGGCATCGACCTCGCCGGGGGCGAGGCGGCCGGGCAGCGGCCGCCCTCCTGGCGGGTGGCGCGCGACACCGGCCTGTTCATCCTCGGCTTCGGGGCCGTCTTTGTCGCCCTCGGGATGGTGGCGACCGCCCTCGGTGCTGCCGCGCTGCGTAACCGGGTGCTCATCACCGAGATCTCCGGCGGGGTGGTGATCGCGATGGCGCTCTACCTCGCGGGCTCGCTCTTCCTCCCCCTCCCCGCCCTCTACGGCGAGGCGCGCTTCGCGCCGCGCCGCGCCCGCCTCGGTCCCTTCGCCGCCCCCCTCGCGGGGGCGGCCTTCGGCTTCGGGTGGACGCCGTGCATCGGGCCGGTGCTCGCCTCGGTGCTCGCAGTGGCGGCGACCGAGCGCGGCGTCGGGAGGGGTGCCGTGCTGCTCGGTGTCTACGCGCTCGGCCTCGGCGTTCCCTTCCTCGTCGTCGGCCTCGGCCTGGCGCGGCTCACCTCGCCCCTGCGGCTGCTGCGGCGCTATTCGGTCGTCGTCGTCGCGGCCTCGGCCGCGCTGCTCGCGCTGTTCGGCGTGCTGCTCGTGATGAACCGGGTCTCGCTCGTCACGAGCGAGCTCGAGACGGCGCTGCGGGCGATCGGCCTCGGCCGGCTGGTGACCATCGGCTGACCCCACCGCCGGCTGCGGTCCCGCCGACGGGCCTGCGGAGGGCGGCGCGGCGGACGGGCTCAGCGGGCGGCGGCGAGCTTTCGGACGACGTAGTGGAGGATGCCGCCGTTCAAGAAGTAGTCCGCCTCGGTCGGCGTGTCGATGCGCAGGATCGCCTCGAAGGCCTTGTCGTCGGCGCGCACCTGCACCCGCCGTCCGATGAGCTCGCCGCCCTCGACGCCGGCGATGCCGGTGATCGAGAAGAGCTCGCGACCGGTGAGGCCGAGCGACGCGGCGTTCTCGCCGGGGAGGTAGACGAGCGGTGCGATCCCCATGCCAATGAGGTTCGAGCGGTGGATGCGCTCGAAGCTCTCGGCGATCGCGGCGCGCACGCCGAGCAGGAGCGGCCCCTTGGCCGCCCAGTCGCGCGAGGAGCCCGAGCCGTAGAGCTTGCCGGCGAGGACGACGAGCGGGACCCCCTCCGCGACGTAGCGCATCGCGACGTCGTACATCGAGCCCACCTCCTCGTCGGGGAGGTGGAGACTGACGCCGCCCTCGATACCCGGCGTGACGCCGTTGCGGATGCGGTTGTTGGCGAAGGTGCCGCGCATCATCACCTCGTGGTTGCCGCGCCGCGCCCCGTAGGTGTTGAAGTCGGAGGGCTCGACCCCCTGCTCGGAGAGCCAGCGCCCCGCCGGTGAGTCGAGGCGGACCTCGTTGGCGGGCGAGATGTGGTCGGTCGTCACCGCGTCGCCGAAGAGGGCGAGGACGCGCGCGCCGGCGATGTCGTCGGCGCCCGGCGGCGTCGCGGTCATCCCGTCGAAGTAGGGGGGCTTGCGCACGTAGGTCGAGACGTCGTCCCAGGCGTAGTGCTGGCCGGCGGGGACCTCGATCGAGCGCCAGCGCTCGTCGCCGTCGAGGGCGTGCGCGTAGCTGTTGGTGAAGCCCGAGGTCTGCACCGCCTCGCGGGCGGTGGCGAGGACCTCCTCGGTGCTCGGCCACAGGTCGCGCAGGTACACCGGCGCACCACTCGCGTCCTCGCCGAGCGGCTCGTTGTAGAGGTCGATGTCCATCGTGCCGGCGAGCGCGTAGGCGACGACGAGGGGGGGAGAGGCGAGGTAGCTCATGCGCACGTCGGGGTGGATGCGCCCCTCGAAGTTGCGGTTCCCCGAGAGCACCGCGACCGCGGAGAGGCCGTTCGCGCGGATGGCCTCGGAGATCTCCGGCGCGAGCGGGCCGGAGTTGCCGATGCAGGTCGTGCAGCCGAAGCCGACGAGGCCGAAGCCCAGCTTCTCGAGGTAGGGGACGAGGCCGGCGCGCTCGTAGTAGTCCATGACGACCCGCGACCCCGGCGCGAGCGAGGTCTTCACCCACGGCTTCACCGTGACGCCCCGCTCGACGGCGGCCTTCGCGAGGAGGCCGGCGGCGAGCATCACCTGCGGGTTCGAGGTGTTCGTGCAGCTGGTGATGGCGGCGATCACGACGCTGCCGTGGTCGAGGGGGAAGGACTCCCCGCTCGCCTTGCGCACCGCGACCTCGTGGTGCGTGCGGCCGTCGGCGCCCTTCTCCGCATCGGGGAGGGCCGCGTCGAGCGCCTCGGAGAAGAGCTGCTTGGAGCGGTTGAGGGGGACCCGCTGCTGGGGGAGGGAGGGCCCAGAGATGCTCGGCCGCACGCTCGAGAGGTCGAGCGAGAGGGTCTCGGAGTAGACCGGCTCGACCGAGGGGTCGTGCCACATCCCCTGCTCCTTCGCGTAGGCCTCGACGAGCTCGACGAGCTCGCTCGGGCGCCCCGAGGTGCGCAGGTAGCGCAGCGTCTGCTCGTCGATCGGGAAGATCGTGACCGTGGAGCCGTACTCCGGTGACATGTTGCCGATCGTCGCCCGGTTCTCGACCGGGACGTTGGCCACCCCCGGCCCGTAGCACTCGACGAACTTCTCGACGACGCCGTGCTTGCGGAGCAGCTCGGCGAGGGTGAGGACGAGGTCGGTGGCGGTGGCGCCCTCGGGGAGCTCGCCCTCGAGGCGCAGGCCTACGACCGGGGGGACGAGCATCGAGATCGGCTGGCCGAGCAGCGCCGCCTCGGCCTCGATGCCGCCGACGCCCCAGGCGAGGATCGAGAGGCCGTTCGCCATCGGGGTGTGCGAGTCGGTGCCGACGAGGGAGTCGGGGTAGGCGTTGCCCGCCTCGTCGGAGAAGACCACCTGCGAGAGCAGCTCGAGGTTCACCTGGTGGCAGATGCCGTTGTCCGGCGGGATGAGGCGGAAGTTGCTGAAGGCCTGCTGCCCCCAGCGGAGGAAGCGGTAGCGGTCGACGTTGCGGTCGAACTCGAACTCGGCGTTCACCTGGAAGGCGTCGGGGCGGGCGGAGACCTCGGCGACCACGGAGTGGTCGATGACGAGGTCGACGGGGATCTGCGGGTTGACGCTCTCGGCGTCGCCGCCGAGGGCCTCGACGGCGTCGCGCACCGCCGCCAGGTCGACGACCGCGGGGACGCCGGTGAGGTCCTGCAGGAGGATGCGCGCCGGGGAGAAGGCGATCTCTCGCTCGCCGGCCCCGCTCTTCGCGAAGTCGGCGAGCCCCTCGATGTCCTCGGGGCGGACGTTCACCCCGTCCTCGTGGCGCAGCAGGTTCTCGAGGAGGACCTTCAACGAGTACGGGAGGCGGGCGATGTCGAAGCGGTCGGCGAGCGCCGAGAGCCGGTAGATCGTGTAGTCCCGCCCGCCGACGCTGAGCGTTCCACGCGCACCGAAGCTGTCCTGTGCCATCTCGCCCTCCCCTTCACCGAAGTCCGAAGGGGACGCTAATGGCTCGCGCTCTCCGCCTTCACTTCCGGGCGGGGGGCCGCGCCTCAGCCGGGCTGGGGGGCGAGGTTTTCGGCCTCGCTGCCGCTCACGAGCGCGGCGTCGGGGTGCACCCGGTCGCGCAGCCGTGCCAGCAGGTCGCGCAGCGCCCCCCGCTCCTCGTCGCTGAAGAGGTCGACCAACAGCGCGTCGATGTCGTCGCGGTGGCGGACGAGGGCCTCGGCGACGCGCGCGCTCCCCGCGGGTGTCAGGCGGGCGAAGGTGCCGCGGCGGTCGCTCGGGCAGCTCTCGCGCACACAGAGGCCGCCGTGCACCAGCCGGTCGAGGGCACGGGTAAGGCCCGAGGGGGTGAGGCCGGTCTGCGCGGCGAGGTCGGCCATCCTGAGTGCGCCCCCGGGCGAGCGCTCCAGGCGGACGAGGACCTCGAAGGCCTGTCCGCCGACGCCGAGCTCTTGCTCCACCGTGGGCGCGAGGCGGCGGCGGAGGCCACCCGCGCACTCGAAGACGAGGCCGACGAGGGTGATCGGGTCGTCGGGGACGAGGCCCTCGGTGGGGCAGCGGACCTCTGCGTTCAGCGGCGAAGCCATGCCCCCAGTATATGGGCACGAGAAATATTCTTGTGTAAGCAAACATTGAGGAGTGTATAGTTGTGTCAACAACTTCAGAGGAGCGCACATGACCGACCTGAGCACCGACACCGAGAGCCCCGAGCTCACCCACATCGTCGACGGACGCGAGGTCCCCGCCGCCGGCACCTACCACCTCGACCCCTCGCACACGACCGTCGACTTCGTCGCCCGCCACCTGATGGTGACGAAGGTCCGGGGGACCTTCCCGGCCGTCACCGGGCGCATCGTCGTCGGCGAGGACCCGACCGCCTCCCACCTCGAGGTCGACGTCGAGGTCGCCTCGGTGACCACCCGCGACGACAAGCGCGACGAGCACCTCCGCTCGGCCGACTTCTTCGACACCGAGAAGTTCCCGACGATGCGCTTCGTCGCCGACCGCGCCGTCCCCGACGGCGACAACTGGGTCGTCGAGGGCGACCTCACGATCAAAGCGACGACCCGCCCGGTGCGCCTCGCGGTTGAGTTCCTCGGCGCGATCCGCGACCCCTGGGGTGGCAGCCGCCTCGGCTTCTCCGCCTCCACCGAGGTGAACCGCGAGGACTTCGGCCTCGGCTGGAACGTGGCCCTCGAGGCCGGTGGTGTCGTCGTCAGCAAGACGGCGCGCATCGAGATCGAGTCCGAGCTCGTGAAGGAGGCGTAGCACCCCGGGGCGCGGGCGGGCGGTCCGTTTTGCGCCCCGCCTGCCCCTTTGCTCCAATGCCGAGGTGGCCGCCGAGGAGAGCACCGACGCGGCCCCCGCCGAGCTCGACGAGGTGACGGTGGTCCTCGGCGGGCGGCAGGTCCTCGGCCCGCTCAGCCTCACCCTCGGGCGCCGGGAGCACTGGGCCCTGCTCGGCCCCAACGGAGCCGGCAAGACGACCCTTCTCTCGCTCCTAGGCGCGCAGCGCCACCCGACGACGGGGCGGGCGCGCGTTCTCGGGGGCCAGCTCGGCCGCGTCGACCTGCGGGAGCTGCGCCGCCACATCGGCGTCGTCGGCCACCTCGTCGCCGACCGCCTGCCGGCGCAGGTGAGCGCGCTCGAGATCGTGCTCACCGGGCGCGACGGTCTCCTCGCCCCGTGGTGGAGCGAGTTCGACGACGAGGAGCGCGCCGCGGCGGGCGCGCTTCTCGAGCGCCTGCACTGCGGGCACCTCGCCGCGCAGCCCTTCGGCCGCTGCTCCCAGGGCGAGCGCCAACGGGTGCTCATCGCCCGCTCGCTGTTCGGCCGCCACGAGCTGCTGCTCCTCGACGAGCCGGCGCTCGGCGTCGACCTCCCCGGGCGCGAGGCCCTCGTGCAGGCGCTCGACCAGCTCGCCGTCGCGCCGGGGGCTCCCGCCTCGATCCAGGTGGCGCACACCCTCGAGGAACTCCCCCGCTCGATCACCCACGCGCTGCTGCTGCGCGCCGGCTCGGCGGTCGCGAGCGGCCCGGTCGATGCCGTGCTCACCGACGAGGCGCTGTCGGAGTGCTACGGCCTCGAGTTCCACGTCACCCGCCCCGGCGGGCGCTTCAGCGCGCACGCCGCAGGCTCCTGGTAGCGACGCCGCCTACGGCGCGGCGGGCCCCTCCCCGGGCGTCGGGCTCTCCGCCAGCAGGTAGCCGATCCCGGGGCTCGTCTCGATGCGGACCCCGCTCCCCTGCAGCTTCTCCCGCAGCCGGTGCACGTAGGCGTGAAGGTACTGGGTCTCGCGGGTGTAGCGGCCGCCCCACACCGCCTCGAGGATCATCTGATGGGTGCTCACCTTGCCGGCGTGGCGCGCGAGGTAGGCGAGGAGGTCGAGCTCGCGCGCCGTCAGCCGCAGCGGCGCCCCGTCGACGTCGGCCTGGCGGTGCACGAGGTCGACCCGCAGCGGGCCGACCGTGACCTCGGCGGCGGCTTCGGCGCCGTCGGGGCGGCGGTGGCGCAGCGCGGCGCGCAGGCGCGCTTCGAGCTCGGCCATCCCGAAGGGCTTCGTCACGTAGTCGTCGGCGCCCGCGTCGAGCGCGGTGACCTTGCGCTGCTCGGCGTCGGCGGCCGAGAGGACGATGATCGGGACGTCGCTCCACTCCCGGATGCGGCGGCAGACCTCGACCCCGTCGATGTCGGGGAGGCCGAGGTCGAGCACCACGAGATCGGGGGCGTGCAGCGCGGTCGCCTGTAGACCCTGCTCGCCGGTCGACGCCGCGAGGACCTCGAAGCCGCCGTGCGGCAGGACGAGGCGCAGCGCGCGCAGCAGCGCGGCGTCGTCGTCGATCACGAGGACCTTGGTCACGGCTGCGGCCCGCCGTCGAGGGGAGGAGCCTCGGGGAGGGTGAAGACGAAGCGCGCGCCACCGCCCACCGCCTCCTCCACCCAGATCCGGTTGCCGTGTGCCTCGACGAAGGCCTTGGCGATGGCGAGGCCGAGACCCGAGCGGCCCCCGGTGTCGAAGCGGACGAAGGTCTCGAAGATCGCTTCGCGCTCCTCGACGGGCACCCCCGCGCCGCGGTCGTCGACGGCGACGGTGAGCTCACCGCCCTCGGCGGCGACCTCCACGGTGATCGGCGTGCCGGGCGGGGCGTGGCGGTTGGCGTTGTCGAGCAGGTTGGCGAGCACCTGGCCGATGAGCAGGGGGTCGGCGTCCGCCTCGGGGAGCGCCTCGGGGGCGACGACCTCGACGACCCGGTCGCCGAGCGCCGAGGCGAGCCCGCCGAGGGCGTCGGCGATGAGGTCGCGGAGCGCGGCCGGCCGCCGGTGCACCTCGAGGGCGCCGGTCTGGATGCGGGTCATGTCGAGCAGGTTGTTCACGAGGCGGGTGAGGCGGTCGGCCTGCTGGTCGATGAGGTCGTGCAGCTCGGCGAGCTCGCCGGCGGGGAGCGTCCCGGCGCGCAGCGCGAGCGTCGAGGAGGCCACCTTGATCGTCGCGAGCGGGGTGCGCAGGTCATGGGAGATCGCGCCGACGAGTGCCTGGCGGAGGCGGTCGATCTCCTCGAGCAGCTCGGCGCGGTGCGCCCGCTCCTGCAGCGCGGTGCGCTCGAGCGCGATCGCGAGGTGGTTGGCGAGGATCGGGAGGGCCTCGCGGACCGCCCTCGAGCTCGGGGAGTTCTTCAGCACGAGGAGGCCGACGGGGCGCCCCGAGGAGGCGAGCGCGAGCGTCTGGATCGTGTCCTGTGCGGCGCCGGTGGTGAGCGGCACGGGGAGGTGCGCCTCGGGGCGCAGCCGGCTCAGCTGTTCGCGCGAGATCGGTGCCCCCGCCGAGGCGACGGCCTCCAGGCGACCGGCGACCGACTGCACGAGGGTGACCCCCTCGATGTCGAAGGCGTCCCGTATCGAGGCGACGACAGCCGGCCCGAGCGCCGGGGACTCGGTGAGCAGCAGCTCGGAGAGGTCGAGGAGGTGGCGGGCGGTCTCGGCCCGTGAGGTCGCGGCGGCCTCGGCGTCATGGAGGTGGGCGACGAGGCGGGCGACGACGGTCATCACGACCGCGTAGACGACGAGCGCCGCCCAGTTGTCCGCGCTCCCGACGGTGAGCGTGTAGTACGGCGGGATGAAGGCGTAGTCGTAGACGACGAAGCCGGAGAGCACGCTCACGAGGCCGGCGACCCAGCCGCCGACGGTGACGCCCGCGACGACGGGGATGATCAGCACGAGCGCCGCGGTCGCGATCGCGATGTGCGAGCGGATCGGCAGCATCAGCGCGCCGACGGCGACGGCGGCGAGGACGCCGACGAGCGAGCCGATCAGCCTGCGCTGCATTGCCACCATTCTCGGTCAGCGGAACACACACATACACATGTCGACCCCGGATCGGGGGCCACCGTTAGGAATTATTCAGACGATTCTGCATCTGTTGAGCACGCCGTTAGGCGGCCGGGGCACACGATCGCCACATGGGTGATTTCCTCAGCATCATCGGCGTGGCCCTCTTCATCGTGCTGATGCTCGGCCTCGTGAAGGGGCTGGAGCACGTATGAGCGCGGTTCAGGCGGTCCTGCTCGTCGTCTCGTTCCTCGTCTTCGTCTACCTCGGTGTGGCGATGTTCAAGCCGGAGTGGTTCTAGGTGGCGTTCTTCTGGACGATCGTCACGCTCGTCGTCGCGCTCGGCCTCGCCTGGCGCTTCCTCGGCTCCTACATGGCGGCGGTCTTCGAGGGCCGCCTCCGCTTCCTCGCCTTCCTCGAGCGACCCGTCTACCGGCTGCTCGGCACGAGCCCCGAGCACGAGCAGTCCTGGCAGCGCTACGCCGGCTCGCTGGTGATCTTCTCGGGGGTCTCGTTCGTCTTCACCTACGCGCTGCTGCGCCTGCAGGGCTCCCTGCCGCTCAACCCGCAGCACCTCGGGGCGGTGCCGCCGGCGCTCAGCTTCAACACCGCCACCAGCTTCCTCACCAACACGAACTGGCAGAACTACGGCGGCGAGACGACGATGTCGTACTTCTCCCAGATCACCTCGCTCACGGTGCAGCAGTTCGTCTCCCCGGCGGTCGGCATCGCCGTCGCGATCGCGATGGTGCGCGGCTTCTCGCGGCGGGGCAGCGCGACGATCGGCAACTTCTGGGTCGACGTGACCCGCTGCCTGCTCTACGTCCTCGCTCCGGGCGCCTTCCTCGCCGGGATCGTCTTCGTCGCCTCCGGCGGCGTGCAGACCCTCGCCGGCACCGTCGTCGTCCACGACTCGCTGAACGGCGTCACCCAGACGATCGCCCGTGGCCCGATCGCCTTCATGGAGGCGATCAAGCAGCTCGGCACGAACGGCGGCGGCTTCCTCGACCAGAACTCGGCGACGAGCTTCGAGAACCCGACCGGGCTCACCAACTGGCTGTCGATCTTCCTCCTGCTCTGCATCCCATTCGCGCTGACCTACACCTTCGGGAAGATGGTCGGCTCGGTTCGCCACGGCGTCGCCCTCCTCGCGGCGATGGCGATCATCTTTGGGAGCTGGGTCGGCTTCACGAGCTTCGCCGAGCACCAGAACAACCCGGCGGTCGTGGCGGCCGGGGTGGCCACCGCTGCCGGCCAGCAGGTCGGGAACACCGAGGGCAAGGAGGTGCGCTTCGGCGACACCACGACGGCACTGTTCGGCGTCGCCTCGACGAACACCTCGACCGGCTCGGCCGACGCCTCCTACGACTCGTTCACGCCGATCGGCGGCTTCGGCCTGCTCACGGGGATGATGCTCGGGGAGGTGACGCCCGGCGGGACCGGCAGCGGGCTCTACACGATCCTCCTCTACGCGCTGATCGCGGTGTTCATCGGCGGCCTGATGATCGGCCGAACACCGGAGTACCTCGGGAAGAAGGTCCAGGCCTCAGAGATCAAGCTCGCCGGCCTCGGGGCCCTCGTGATGCCGCTCACGGTGCTCGTCGTGACCGCGATCGCCGTCTCGGTGCACGCCGGGAGGATCGGCCCCGCCAACGCCGGGCCGCACGGCTTCAGCGAGATCCTCTACGCCCTCACCTCCCAGGGCAACAACAACGGATCCGCCTTCGGCGGGCTGACGGGGAACTCGCCCTTCTACAACGTGATCGGGGCGATCGACATGCTGATCGGGCGCTTCGGGATCATGATCCCGGCCCTCGCGCTCGGCGGGGCGCTCGCCGCGAAGCACGTCGTCCCGGCCTCGCTCGGCACCTTCCGCACCGACAACACGATGTTCGTCGGACTGACGATCGGCGTGATCGTGATCATCGGCGGGCTGACCTTCTTCCCCGCCGTCTCGCTCGGTCCGATCGTCGAGCAGCTGAGCCACGGAAAGTACTTCTGATGGATCGTCCCGAGGTGCAGATGAGCACAACCAATGAGCCGGTCCAGCTGAAGGAGCGGGCCGCGACGCCGGGCCCGACGATGGCGCACGGTGTGGCGCAGGCGAGGGGTCTGTTCGACCGCGACATCCTCCGGCACTCCGTCGTCGACGCCGTCCGCAAGCTCGACCCGCGTACCCAGCTGAAGAACCCGGTGATGTTCGTGGTGCTCGTCGGCACCGTCGTCACCCTCATCGAGTCGATCGCCCACCCCGGCCTGTTCGACTGGTCGATCACGATCTGGCTGCTGCTCACCGTGCTCTTCGCGAACTTCGCGGAGGCGATGGCCGAGGGTCGCGGCAAGGCCCAGGCTGAGACGTTGCGCCGGATGCGCTCGGAGACCCTCGCCCGCCGGCTGCGCTCGGACGGGACAGAGGAGCGGGTCGCCGCCGCCGAGCTCGCGAAGGGCGACACCGTCGTCTGCGAGGCGGGGGACGTGATCCCCTCCGACGGCGAGATCGTCGAGGGCATCGCCTCGGTCGACGAGTCGGCGATCACCGGCGAGTCGGCGCCGGTGATCCGCGAGTCCGGCGGCGACCGCTCCGCGGTGACGGGCGGCACGAAGGTGCTCTCGGACCGGATCCTCGTGCAGATCACCGCCGAGCGGGGCAGGACCTTCCTCGACCGCATGATCGGTCTCGTCGAGGGCGCCAACCGCCAGAAGACCCCGAACGAGATCGCGCTCACCATCCTGCTCGCCGTGCTGACGATCGTCTTCATCCCGGTGGTCGTGGTGCTGCAGCCCTTCGCCCACTACGCCGGCTCCGCGGTCTCGGTCGTCATCTTGGTCTCGCTCCTCGTCTGCCTGATCCCGACGACGATCGGCGCCCTGCTGTCGGCGATCGGCATCGCCGGCATGGACCGCCTCGTGCAGCGCAACGTGCTCGCGATGTCGGGGCGCGCCGTCGAGGCGGCGGGCGACGTCCAGACCCTGCTCCTCGACAAGACGGGGACGATCACCCTCGGCAACCGCATGGCCTCTGCCTTCCTCCCCGTCGGGGGGCACGGAGAGGAGGAGCTCGCCGGGGCCGCGCAGCTCGCCTCGCTCGCGGACGAGACGCCGGAGGGCCGGAGCATCGTCGTCCTCGCGAAGGAGCGCTTCGACATCCGCGAGCGCGCCCTCGGCGAGGGTCACACCTTCGTCCCCTTCTCGGCGACGACGCGCATGTCCGGCCTCGACCTCGACGGGCGCGAGATCAGGAAGGGCGCCGCGGAGTCGGTGAAGCGCTGGGTCACCGAACGGGGCGGCACGATCCCCGGCGACCTCGACCCGATCGTCGAGCGGGTCTCGCGTTCGGGGGCGACGCCGCTCGTCGTCGCCGACGGGCCGCTCGTGCTCGGCGTGATCGAGCTGAAGGACGTGGTGAAGCAGGGGATCTCCGAGAAGTTCGCCGAGATGCGCCAGATGGGGATCCGCACGGTGATGATCACCGGCGACAACCCGCTCACGGCGGCGGCGATCGCGCAGGAGGCCGGCGTCGACGACTACCTCGCCGAGGCGACGCCGGAGGCCAAGCTCGAGCTGATCCGCGCCGAGCAGGAGGGCGGGAAGCTCGTCGCGATGACCGGCGACGGGACCAACGACGCCCCCGCGCTCGCGCAGGCAGACGTCGGTGTGGCGATGAACACCGGGACGACCGCGGCCAAGGAGGCCGGCAACATGGTCGACCTCGACTCCAACCCGACCAAGCTCATCGACGTCGTCGAGATCGGCAAGCAGCTGCTCATCACCCGCGGCTCGCTCACCACCTTCTCCATCGCGAACGACGTCGCGAAGTACTTCGCGATCATCCCCGCGCTCTTCGCCGCGACCTACCCGCAGCTGAACGCGCTGAACGTGATGAAGCTGCACAGTCCGACGAGCGCGGTCCTCGCTGCGGTGATCTTCAACGCCCTCGTGATCGTGGCGCTGATCCCGCTCGCGCTGCGCGGCGTGCGCTTCCGCGCCGCCGGCTCGGCCGCGATCCTGCGCCGCAACGTCTTCATCTACGGCGTCGGCGGCATCGTCACGCCATTCGTGTTCATCAAGCTGATCGACCTCATCCTCGTCGCGCTCCACTGGTACTGAGAGGACTCCATGCTCGTCAACCTGCGCCGCTCGTTGGTCTTCGCGGTGATCGCCGTCGTCGGCACGCTGCTCTACGCCCTCGTCGGAACGGGGCTCTCGCAGGTGCTCTTCAAGAGCCAGGCGGACGGCTCGATCACCGCCAGGGGCTCGACGCTCATCGGTCAGAACTGGGCGGCGGCGAGCTGTTCGGGCCACCTCATCGGGAGCTGCGTCTTCCACGGGCGACCCGACGACACCGGTCCCTACGCGGCGGACCCGAAGAAGAACATCTCCGGTGGCGACAACCCGCTCGTGGCGAACGGCGTGGACGGGGAGTCGGCGGCCACCAACCTCGGGCCCCGCTCGGTGACGCTGCGCGACGACACCGAGGCGCTCGTCGCCTACTGGCACCACCTCGGCGTGTCCGATCCCACGCCGGACCTCGTGACGACCTCGGGGAGCGGCTACGACCCCGACATCAGCCCCGCCGACGCGCTCGTCCAGGTCCCGATGGTCGCCCACGCGACCGGGGTCCCGGCGGCGTCGCTGCGGCGGATCATCGCCGAGCAGACGCACGGCCCCGAGCTCGGCTTCCTCGGAGCCAGCTACATCGACGTCCTCCAGCTCAATGAGGCGCTGGCGAGCCTGCGGTGAGCAGGGTGACCTCCGTGAGCGAGGAGCCGCGCCCGCCGGACCCGAAGAGGATCTGCGAGGTCATCGCGCGGACGCGGGTCGAGGTGAGCGGCAGGATCCGCCGGGTGACGGCCTGCCGCCGCGGCCCTTCGGTCTCCTGCCAGATGGAGCTCGACGACGGCAGCGGCCTCCTGCACCTCGTGTTCTTCGGACGCCGCGCCGTCCCCGGGCTCACCGCGGGCAGATGGGTCACGGTGCGCGGGACCGCGGGCGCAGAGGGCGGGCGCCTCGTGCTCTGGAACCCGCGCTACGAGCTGTGCTGCGACCCGACCGAGGCGGAGCGTGACCGTGCGCCTGGCCGCCGCGCGGCGCCCGCCGTCGGCGCGGCCACGCCGGGAGGC
>DATLTN010000062.1 GCA_035533595.1 Acidimicrobiales bacterium | reverse complement strand
GACCACTCCCAGACAGAGGGCGCACCCGCTCCCGCCGTCTTCGTGCGCCTCGCCGGCGGCGATCCGGGTGGCGCGTACGCGCGACTGCGAGCCGTGGCGAAGACCCTCGACTTCTCCGTCGAGGAGACGAGGCTCTCGGCCGGATCGAACGGGGACTGCTCGCACGCCCGCCGCCTCATCCGCGTCGAGGAGCGGAACGCCCCGGCCCAGCAGGTGAAGACGCTCGCGCACGAGCTCGCGCACGCGCTCCTCCATGAGCAGTTCGTCAGCCGAGCCCTCGCCGAGCTCGAGGCCGAGTCGGCGGCGTACGTCATCTGCGCGGCGCTCGGCATCGATTCCGGGGACTACTCCTTCGGTTACCTCGCCACCTGGGCCGGGGGAGGGGCTGACGCCGTGGCGGCGATCAAGAGCTCCTGCGCCCGCATCCAGCGGGCGGCGCGTGCCGTCCTCGACGCGCTTGCCTGGATCGAGGAGGTGGACGGCCTGGAGGGCGGCCCCACGGCTTCTCCCGCGGTGCGGCTCACCCAACTGGCGCTCCGTTGAAGCGCGGTCGCGAGTACCGCCGCGCGCGGTCGACTGCTCGGAGCGCGCGAGGCGCGTCGGCGCGCTCGTGGCGGCACCTGCCGCACCGAACGCGGCGGCGTCGATCTGCAACGATGCGTGCAGCGCCTCGACGCCCGATCGACTAAAGGGAGCGGTTACCCCAATGGCTCAGTCCCCAGCGCCCCGCCTTCCGGGACGCCACCTCGTCCAGGTCCCCGGCCCGACCAACGTCCCCGAGCGCGTGCTGCGGGCGATGGCGGCACCGACGCTCGACCACCGCGGCCCGGAGTTCGCGACCCTCTTCCAGGAGTTCATGCCGTTGTTGCAGCGGGTCTTCTCCACCTCGGGCCCCGTGGTGATCTTCCCCGGCTCGGGGACGGGAGGCTGGGAGGCCGCCCTCGTGAACACGCTCTCACCGGGCGATGCCGTCCTCACCGTCGAGACGGGCCACTTCGCCAGCCTGTGGGCGAAGGTGGCCGCGCAGTTCGGCCTCGACGTGCAGACGATCGCCACGGACTGGCGCTCTCCGGTCAACCCCGCGCTCGTCCGGGAGCGCCTCTCGGCCGACGCCGCCCATGCGATCAAGGCGGTCCTCGTCACCCACAACGAGACCTCGACCGGCGTGACGAGTGACATCGCCGCGGTCCGCGAGGCGATCGACGCGGCGGGCCACCCCGCGCTGCTCTTCGTCGACGCCGTCTCCTCGCTCGCCTCGATCGACTACCGCCATGACGAATGGCGGGTCGACGTCACCGTCGCCGGCTCCCAGAAGGGGCTGATGCTGCCGCCGGGCCTCGGGTTCAACGCGGTCAGCGAAAAGGCGCTCGCGGCGAGCACGGGCGCGTCGCTGCCACGGGCCTTTTGGGAGTGGAAGCCCGTCCTCGACCAGAACGCGAGTGGCTTCTTCCCCTACACCCCGGCGACGAACCTGCTCCTCGGCCTGCGAGAGGCGCTCGGCATGCTGATGGAGGAGGGGCTCGAGCAGATCTTCTCCCGCCACCTCCGCCACAGTCGCGCGGCGCGCGCCGCGGTCGAGGCCTGGGGCCTCGAGCTCCTCTGCACGGCCAAGGAGGCCTACAGCCCGACGGTCACCGCCGTGCTCCTGCCGGAGGGCCACACCGACGCCGAGTTCCGCAAGGTCGCCCACGACCACTTCGGGCTGGCGCTCGGCGCCGGCATGGGCCAGCTCGCCGGCAAGGTCTTCCGAATCGGGCACCTCGGGGACTTCGACGACCTGTCGCTCATCGCCGCCCTCGCCGGAGTGGAGCTGAGCCTCGAGCGGGGCGGCCTGCCGCACCACCACGGGGGCGTCGCCGCGGCGCTCGACGAGCTCCGCGCCTCGGCGTAGGGACCTGCGCACGCGCGACGGGCGCGGCGCGGGTCTCGCCGTTAGAGCGCACGCGCCTGGGGTAGGCACCGCGCGGCCCCGGTGCCCGTCGACGGCACCAGGCGAGGAGGCGATGACATGCCGCAGGGAGCTTGGAGCGCGAAGCGCGAGCGTCAGTACCAGCACGTGAAGGAGGGCTTGAAGCGCCGAGGCCGTTCGAACGACGTCGCTGAGGAGATCGCGGCGCGCACGGTGAACAAGGAGCGGGCGCGCGCCGGCGAGGCGCGCACCGCGAGCCGGACCTCGACCGAGGACCTCTCCTCGGGGCGGCGCGGCGGCCTGCGTTCGCACCGTGGCCCGGGAGGTCGCACCCTCCGCCAGCTCTACCAAGAGGCGCGCCACAAGGGCATCAAGGGACGCTCGAAGATGAACAAGGCGGAGCTCGAGCGTGCCGTCGACCGCTGAAGACCTCGTCTCGTAGCCGCCGGGCGGCGGCCCAGCTGAAAGGTTGATATCTCGATCAACCTTGCACGAAGGCGGTTCCCGGCGTTACGGTGGGCCAACGCACGGCGGCAAAGGAGCGAGGGGCATGGCAACTGAGCGGAGCGTTCGCACCTCCCGGGGGGACCGCTTCCTGCGGTCGTTCATCGACACCGA
>DATLTN010000061.1 GCA_035533595.1 Acidimicrobiales bacterium | reverse complement strand
CTCCGCCCCGCGGCGATCATCCGCGACCTCGACCTCCGCCGGCCGATCTACCAGCCGACCGCGAGCTACGGCCACTTCGGGCGCGTCGACCTCGACCTCCCCTGGGAGCGCGTCGACCGTGCCGAGGCGCTGCGGAGCGCGCTCTCCCACTGAGCACCGCCGGCCCCGCCGGCCACCGACCCCCAACAAGGAGCACCCGTGAGCCCTGACGCCCCCACCCTCGTCGCGACGGACTACAAGGTCGCCGACCTCTCCCTCGCCGCCTTCGGCCGCAAGGAGATCGAGCTCGCCGAGCACGAGATGCCCGGGCTGATGGCGCTGCGCAGGGAGTTCGGCGGCCGCCGGCCGCTCGCCGGGGCGCGCATCACCGGCTCGCTGCACATGACGATCCAGACGGCGGTGCTCATCGAGACCCTCGTCGCGCTCGGTGCGGAGGTGCGCTGGGCCTCCTGCAACATCTTCTCCACCCAGGACCACGCCGCGGCGGCGGTCGTCGTCGGGCCGGAGGGGACGCCGGAGAGCCCGAAGGGCGTGCCGGTCTTCGCCTGGAAGGGCGAGACCCTCGAGGAGTACTGGGAGTGCCTCTTCCAGGCGGTTGTCTGGCCCGACGCGCAGAAGGGGCCGAACCTGCTCCTCGACGACGGCGGCGACGCGACCCTCGTCGTCCACGAGGGCTTCGCCTACGAGCACAAGGGCGCGGTGCGCGCCACCACCGCCGAGGACTCAGAAGAGGTGGTCTTCCTCCTCGAGGCGCTGCGCAAGTCGCTGAAGGAGGACCCGAAGCGCTTCACCGAGATGGCCGCCGCGATCGTCGGCGTCTCCGAGGAGACGACCACGGGCGTGCACCGCCTCGTGCAGATGGAGCGCGACGGCACCCTGCTGTTCCCGGCGATCAACGTCAACGACGCCGTCACCAAGTCGAAGTTCGACAACAAGTACGGCTGCCGCCACTCCCTCATCGACGGCATCAACCGCGGCACCGACGTCCTCATCGGCGGCAAGGTCGCTGTCGTCTGCGGCTACGGCGACGTCGGCAAGGGCTGCGCGGAGTCACTGCGCGGCCAGGGGGCGCGCGTGATCATCACCGAGATCGACCCGATCTGCGCGCTGCAGGCGGCGATGGAGGGCTTCGAGGTACGGACCCTCGACGAGGTCGTCGGCACGGCCGACATCTTCGTCACGGCGACCGGCAACAAGGACGTGATCAGCGCCGCGCAGATGGAGAAGATGAAGCACCAGGCGATCGTCGGCAACATCGGCCACTTCGACAACGAGATCGACATGGCGGGGCTGGCGATGATCCCGGGGATCGTCCGCGAGCCGGTGAAGCCGCAGGTCGACGAGTGGCGCTTCGCCGACGGCCACGCGGTGATCATCCTGTCCGAGGGGCGCCTCCTCAACCTCGGCAACGCCACGGGCCACCCGAGGTTTGTGATGTCGAACTCCTTCACCAACCAGACGATGGCCCAGATGGAGCTCTTCGCGTCGCCCGAGAACTACGAGAAGAAGGTCTACGTCCTCCCCAAGCACCTCGACGAGAAGGTCGCCCGCCTGCACCTCGACGCGCTCGGCGTGCACCTCACCGAGCTCACCCCGAACCAGGCCGAGTACATCGGCGTCGCCGTCGAAGGCCCCTTCAAGCCCGACCACTACCGGTACTGAACTGGGCCGGAGGCCCTTCCGGCGGCGATGAGCCAAGCCCGTGGCGTCTCGGGCGGCCTCGTCATCACGCTCACCTGCCCGGACAGGACCGGGATCGTGCGCGCCGTCGCGGGCGCGCTCGCCGCGCACGGGTGGAGCATCGACGACGCGCAGCAGTTCGCCGATCCCTCGAGCGGCCGCTTCATGCGCGTCGAGGCCCCGGGCCCGCCGAGCGCGGCCCCGAGGCGCTCGCCCCGGGGAGCTCGCGGCGCTCGCCGCGGGCTTCGAGATGACCCTCGAGCTGCGACCGCGACGAGGTGCCGAGGGTGCTCGTCCTCGTCTCGCGGCTCGGCCACTGCCTGAACGACCTGCTCTACCGCTCCTCAACCGGGGGCGCTCAACTGCGAGGTCGCCGCCGTGGTCTCCAACCACCCGGACTTCGCGGCGCTCGTCGGCGCCCACGGGGTCCCCTTCCACCACCTCCCGGTGAGCGCCGCCAACCGCGCCGAGCAGGAGGGCGAGGCCCTCGGGCTCGCGGGCGCCCTCGGGGTCTTGGTCGTCGTCGTTCTCGCCCGCTACATGCAGATCCTCTCGCCGCAGATGGTCGAGGGCCTGCAGGGGCGAGCGATCAACATCCACCACTCCTTCCTCTCCTCCTTCAAGGGCGCCCGCCCCTACCACCAGGCCTACGAGCGGGGGTGAAGCTGATCGGCGCCACCGCGCACCACGTGACGAGCGAGCTCGACGAGGGGCCGATCATCGAGCAGGAGGTAGCGCGCGTCGACCACCGCCTCTCGCCGGCCCGCCTCGCGCGCCTCGGCGAGGACCTCGAGTGCCGGGCGCTCGCCCGCGCCGTCGGCTGGCACCTCTCGCACCGCGTGATGCGCAACGGGCTGCGCACGGTCGTCTTCTCCTGAGCGGCGCCGCGCCCCGGGCCGGCGGCGCCGCGGCGCGCAAGAATGACCACCGTGCCCGCCCTCTCCTTCGCGACGAGCGCCTCCGAGCTCGTCGGGCCGATCCTCGACGGGCGGGTCGAGGCGGAGGGCTTCGAGCTGTTGGCGAGCGTCTGCTCGCCGTCGGAGATCTTCTGGCGCCAGCTGCACTACGGCGGCTTCGACGTCGCCGAGATGGCCCTCCCCGCCCTCCTCGTCGCCCGCGAGCACGGGATCGAGATGGTCGCCCTCCCCGCCTTCCCGGCGCGCCGCTTCCCCCAGGTCGAGCTCTCGGCCCACCCCGACTCGGGGATCGACGCCCCCGCGGACATCGCCGGGAAGCGCTTCGCGGTGGTCGAGTTCGCGCAGGCCTCGATGGTCTGGACGCGGGGGATCCTCGAGCACGACTTCGGGGTGAAGGCCTCCTCGGTGACCTGGATCGTCGAGCGCAGCGACGAGGTGAGCTACGCGAGCGCGGTGGGCTTCACCCCACCCGAGGGGGTGCGCGTCGAGCACATGCCGGCCGGCGAGACGCTGCGCACGATGCTCGAGACCCACCAGGCCGACGTCGCGCCGGCCGGTGCGCCGCGGGCGCTCACCGTCGTCGAGCGCAACCGCATGGCGAGCGCCGGCCGCGAGGTCGCCTACCGCCCGGTCTTCGACGACAAGGCGGGGGAGTGCCGGCGCTTCTTCGCCGCCCACGGCTACATCCCCTCCAACCACTGCTACGCGCTGCGCGCCGACGTCGCCCGCGAGCACCCCGCGGCCGTCTCGGCCCTCTGGCGGGCGCTCGTCGCCTCCAAGGCGCTCGCCGACGCCGAGCAGCACCTCCCGGATGCGCTCTTCTTCGACGCCGAGTACCTGGCGCGCACCGCCGCCGACTTCGGCGACGACCCCTATCCCTACGGCTTCGCCGCCAACCGCCAGCTGCTCGCCGACCTCATCGGCTTCTGCCACGAGCAGGGCGTCATCGGCGAGGCGCCGGCACCCGAGGCGCTCTTCCCCGAAGAGCTGCTCGACACCTGACCACCGCTCCGACCGCCCCCGCCCTCCCCGGCAGCGCCGGACGGGCCCTCGGCAGCCTCACGCGTCGGCGGGGGTTGTGGGTCGTCGCCGCCGTCGAGACGGCGGCGAGCGCGCTCTTCTTCGCCCTCGGCGTGCGGCCGAACCGTTCGCTCTACGCGCTCACCGGCCCCTGGCAGGTGCTCGACCGCTTCTACCTGCAGCACCACCTCTGGCAGAGCCTGTTCGACCTGCACGTGCAGCCGCCCCTCTACAACCTCCTCGTCGGCGGCTACATCGCAGTCGGCTCGGGCGGCGCGGAGTTCGCGATGCTCGCCGTCAACCTGCTGCTCGGCCTCGTCCTCGTCTGCTCGACCTACCTCCTGCTCGTCGAGCTCGAGGTGCCGGTCGCGCCGAGCGCGGCCCTCGCCGCCGCGGTGGCGCTCGCGCCGAGCACCCTGCTGTATGAGAGCTGGGAGTTCTACACCTTCCCGACGGCGGCGCTGCTGTCGCTCGCCTGCTACTGCGGGGTGCGCGCGCTCGGCCGCGGGGGCCTCCGCCCCGCCCTCGGCTGCGCGGCGGCGGCCTCGGGCGTGGTGCTCCTCAACAGCACCTTCCAGTGGCCCTGGCTCGTGGTGCTGCTCGCCCCGCTCGCGGTGAAGCTCCGCCGCTCGCCGCGCCTCGTCGCCCTCGCGCTCTCGCCGCTCCTTGTCGTCGGGGCGCTCTATGTGAAGGACGCCGTCGTCTTCGGCTCGGACTCGACGAGCTCGATGCTCGGGATGAACCTCTCGAAGACGGCCCTTCTCACGGCGCCCCCCGGCCTCGTCTCGAGCCTGGTGAGCGAGCACAAGCTCTCGCCGATCGCATTGCAGCCGCCCTTCCAGCCGGTGAGCGTCTACGAGCCGCAGTTCGTCGCCCCGACGACCCGCCGGGCGCCGGTGCTGCGCGAGGTGCTGAAGCGCGACCGCGTCGGGCCGAACCTCAACAACGCGGCGATCGTCCCGATCTCCTCTGTCTATCTGCGCGCCGATCTCACCTTCATCGCCGGCCATCCCCTCGACTACCTGGCGAGCATCACCCGCGGCGTGCGTCTGTGGCTGGTGCCGAGCGAGGAGTACGTCTTCCTCGACCCGAACGAGTCGCGCATCGCCCCCTACGTCGACTTCGTCGACCGCTACCTCCTGCTGCAGCCGACGCGCTGGAACGGCACCGGCTACACGCCGCCGACGCCGGGGGCCGGGCAGCTCTCCTACGGGGCGCTCCTCGCCGATGGCCTCTCGCTGCTCGGCCTGCCGCTCCTCGCCTGGCGCAGCCGCGAGCGCGCCCGGCGGTGGGCGCTGTTCCTCATCTGGGTGACGATCGCCTACGCCTTCGTGCTCACGAGCCTCGTCGAGTACGGCGAGAACAACCGCTTCCGCTTCGACCTCGGCTCGCTGCCCCTCGTGGGCGCGGTCGTCGTGCTCGCCGAGCTCCTCCGCCGCCGCGCCGTGCGCCGGGCGGGGGAGGGGCACCCCGCGGCACTCAGCGCTTCCTCAGGTACTCCGGGCCGAGCTCGCCGACCGAGGGGCAGCCGAGGAGGGCGAGCGTGCGGGTGAACTGCTCGCGGAGCAGCGCGAGCGCCCGATCGACGCCGCGCTCGCCGCCGGCGCCGAGGCCGTAGAGGTAGGCGCGGCCGGCCATGCAGGCGCTCGCGCCGAGGCAGAGGGCCTTCACGATGTCGCTGCCGCGGCGCACCCCGCCGTCGAGGAGGAGCGGCAGCTCGCCGCCGAGCGCCTCGGCGACCGGCGCGACGAGCGAGAGGATCGCCGGCGAGCCGTCGAGCTGGCGGCCGCCGTGGTTCGACAGGGCGATCGCGTCCACCCCCGCGGCGCGCGCCTCACGGGCGTCGGCGACGCCCTGGACGCCCTTCAGCATCACCGGCCCCCGCCACTCGCCGCGCAGCCACTCGACGTCCCGCCAGGAGAGCGCGGGGTCGAACTGGCTGTTGATGTAGTCGGCGAGGTGGACGGCGCTCGTGCCGTCGCCGACCGCCGCGCCGCGCACGTTCGCGAAGGTGATCGGCTCGGAGCGCAGCAGGTCGAGGGTCCACGCGGGGTGCAGCGCACCGTCGAGGAGGGTGTCGAGGCCGATTTTCGGCGGCAGCGTGAAGCCGCGGCGAAGGTCGCGCTCGCGGCGTCCGAGGACGGGGGTGTCGACGGTGAGCATCACCGCCTCGTAGCCCGCCGCGTCGGCGCGGGCGAGCAGCTCCTTCACGAGGCCGCGGTCCCGCCAGGCGTAGACCTGGAACCACTTCCGCCCGCCGCTCACCGCCGCGACCTCCTCGATCGAGCGGGTCGACATCGTGGACAGCGTGTAGGGAAGGCCGGCGCGCTCTGCGGCGCGCGCCACGGCGAGCTCGCCCGCCGGGTCGGCGATGCGGCTGAAGCCGGTCGGCGCGAGGACGAGCGGGAAGGCGAGGGGCTTGGCGAACAGCGAGCCGGCGATCTCGAGGTTGCCGACGTCGCGCAGCACCCGCGGCGCGAACTCCCAGTCCGAGAAGGCGGCGACGTTGCGGGCCGCGCTCAGCTCGTCCTCGGCGGCGCCGTCGATGTAGTCGAAGACACCGCCGGGGAGCCTGCGGCGGGCGAGGCGGCGGAGGTCGGCGATCCCCGCGGCGCGCGCGAGGCGCCGCTTCACCGGGTCGAGCTCGACGGGGCGGAGCGAGATCACCGAGCGCAGGGTCTCGAGGACGGACATGGTGGCCTCCCGTTGGACCGTTGGATTCTGCCAGCAGGGGCACAATGCAGGTGACCAAGGAGAAATTACCGATGGAGTTCTCGCTCGCGCCCCTCACCCTGCACCGGCCGCACCCCCTGGAGGCGATCGCGGCCGCCGGCGAGGCCGGCTACGACCTCACCGGCATCCAGCTCGCCCTCTACGGCCAGCCCCTCTCGCCGCTCGCGCGCGAGCCGGAGTTCCTGGAGGCGGCGCGGCGGGCGCTCACCGCGGCCGGCCTGCCGGTCCTCGAGGTCTCGAACGTCGTCCTCGACGAGGACTTCTCCCTCGACGACGCGGCGGCGATCGTCGCCTTCGCCGAGGGCGTCGGCGCCCGCTTCGTGCAGTCGGTCTCCTGGGACCCCGAGCGCGGGCGCGCCGCCGCGCACCTCGCCGCGGTGGCCGGCCTCGCCGCCGAGCGCGGCCTCACCGTCGCCTTCGAGTTCATGCCCTACTCGGCGACGCGCTCGCTCGCCGAGGCGCTCGCCCTCCTCGAGGACTCCGGCGCGCCGAACGTCGTCCTGCTCCTCGACAGCCTGCACTTCTTCCGCTCCGGCGGCGCGGTCGCCGAGCTCGCCGCGGTCCCGGCGGCCCGCCTCGGGATCCTCCAGCTCTCCGACGCCCGCGCCGAGGCGCCGCCCTTCGACGCGCTGCGCGCCGAGTCGACGGCCGACCGCCTCGTCCCCGGTGATGGCGAGCTGCCGCTCGCGGAGATGGTCGAGGCGCTCCCGGACGGCCTGCCGGTGAGCCTCGAGGTCCCCTGCCGCGCCCTCGAGGGGCTCGCGCTCGCCGACCAGGCGCGCGCCGTCCTCGAGGGATCGCGCCGCTTCTTCGCCTCGGTGGCCGCCGACAGCTGAGTGCGCCCGGCGCCGCGGGCGGGCGCTCCATCGGGGCGCGGCGCGGCCGCGACGCCGCGAGGTGCGGAGGAGGGCCGGTCGCGGTTATCAAGAGGGGCTGCGGGAGCTCCCCGCCTCGAGAGTTGAGTGAGTGAGGTCATCGTGACGGCGCTTCGGGGAAAGGTGGCACTCGTCACCGGTGCGGGTCGGGGCATCGGTCGGGAGATCGCGGTGGCGCTCGCCGGCGCGGGGGTGAGCGTCGGCCTCCTCTCGCGCACCGAGTCCGAGCTCGAGGAGACGCTCGCGCTCGTCGAGGAGGCGGGAGCCGCAGGCGTGGTCGCCCAGGCCGACCTCGCCGCGGCCGCAGAGCTCGACGCCGCCCTCTCGGCCGTCGTCGACGCCTTCGGCCCTGTCGACCTGCTGGTGAACAACGGGGCGGTCGTCGGGCCGCTCGGCCCGACGACCTCGGCGGACCCCGACGCCTACGCCTTCGCCCTGCAGGTGAATGTCGCCGCGCCGGTGCGCCTCAGCGTCGCGGTGCTGTCCGGGATGCTCGCGCGCGGCTTCGGCCGGATCCTCAACGTCTCGACCGGCGCCGTCGGTCGGGCGAGCTCGGGCGACCCCTACAACTGCTACATCGCCTCCAAGGCGGCCCTCGAGGCGCACACCCTCGGCCTCGCGACCGAGCTCGCGGGGAGCGGGGTGACCGCCAACCTGCTGCGCCCCGGCGTCGTCGACACCGCGATGCAGACCTACATCCGCAACCAGGACCCCGCCGAGGTCGGCAAGGGCTTCATCGACCGTTTCGTCGAGCGCTACGAGGCCGGCCAGCTCCTCACCCCCGACGTGCCAGCGGGGATCGCGCTCGAGATGCTGCAGGGCGAGGAGAACGGCGAGATCGTCTCGGTGAGCGAGCGCCTCGGCCGCACCGTCTGAGCTGAGCTACCCGGCGCCGGGGAGCCGCCACCCGTAAGCTCGCGGCGGGGTGCCAGTCGCCCCGAGGGGAGGGACCCGAATGGCGGATCCGATGGTGAAGGTGACGGGGATCAACCACGTCGTGCTGCACGTCGCGGACCTTGACCGCTCGCTCGCGTTCTACATGGGCGTGCTCGGCTTCGAGGATCGCAACGCCGGAGGCGGCGGTGGTGGTGGTCCCGCCCGCAGGGCCAGCTTCCTGCGCTGCGGGATGCAGGGCCTCGACCTGTTCGAGGCCGAGGAGGCGCACGGCGGCGAGGAGATGAACCACATGGCGCTGAACGTCGAGGCCGACGAGCTCGACGAGGTCGTGGAGGCGCTCACCGCCGCAGGGATCGAGGCCTCGGAGCGGACCAGGCGCAACTCGGTGTTCATCTTCGACCCCGACGGCCACCGCATCGAGATGCTCCCGAAGAGCGCACACGAGCGCACCCGCGAGCGGGAGGCGGCGGCCGCCTCGGCCTGAGGGGCCTTTCAGTCCGCCTCGGCGAGCTCCACGGTGACGGCCGTCTCGCCGGGGCGCTCGACGAGCTCGAGCGCGACGATGCCACCGGCGTCAGTGAGGTCGCCACGTGCCGACTCGATGCGCGCCAGCACGGCCGCCTCGCCGTGCACGACGACGCGCTCGACGGGGGCGCGCATCGAGCGCTTGGCGAGGGTCTTCGCCCGGCGGACCTCACCGAGCACCGCGGCGACGTCGGAGAGGAGCGCCGGGTCGGCCGCCCCACTGCTCGCGAGCTCCTCGGGCCGCGGCCAGGGGGCGCGGTGCAGCGACCCCTCGTGCCACCACGACCAGGCCTCCTCGGTCGCGAAGGGGAGGAAGGGCGCGAACAGCCGGAGGAGCACGTCGAGGCCGCGCCCGAGCGCGTCCCCGGCGGAGGCGGCGCCCGCGTCGTCGCGGTAGGCGCGGGTCTTCACGAGCTCCAGGTAGTCGTCGCAGAAGGACCAGAAGAAGGACTCGGTGAGCTCGAGGGCGCGCGCCGGCTCGTAGCCGGCGAAGGCCGCGCTCGCCTCGCTGACGAGCGCGCCGAGCGCGCTGAGCATCGCCGCGTCGAGGGGCTCGTGGCGCTCGGGCGGGGGGCCGGCTGAGACGCGGGAGAGCGCGAACTTGGTGGCGTTGAGGATCTTGATCGCGAGGCGGCGGCCGACCTTCATCTCGCCCTCGTCGAAGATCGTGTCCACGCCGAAGCGCGCCGAGGCCGCCCAGTAGCGGACGGCGTCGGTGCCGTGCGCGTCGAGGAGGTCGGTCGGGACCGTCACGTTGCCCTTCGACTTCGACATCTTCTTGTGGTCGGGGTCGAGGATCCAGCCGGAGATCGCGGCGTGCGACCAGGGGAGCCCCTCGTGCTCGATGAGCGAGCGGACGACGCTCGAGAAGAGCCAGGTGCGGATGATCTCGTGCGCCTGCGGGCGCAGGTCCATCGGGAACATGCGGCCGAAGAGGTCGTCGTCGTCCCCCCAGCGGCCGGCGATGTGCGGGGTGAGCGAGGAGGTCGCCCAGGTGTCCATCACGTCGGGGTCCCCGACGAAGCCGCCCGGCGCCCCCCGTTGCTCGGGGCGGTAGCCGGCGGGGGTGTCGACCGAGGGGTCGACCGGGAGCGAGGCCTCGTCGGCGAGGAGGGGGTGGTCGTCGTCGATCGAGCCGTCCTCGCCGACGGGGTACCAGGCGGGGAACGGGACGCCGAAGAAGCGCTGGCGGGAGATGTTCCAGTCGCCGTTCAGCCCCTTCACCCAGGACTCGTAGCGGCCGCCCATGAACTCCGGGTGCCAGCGCAGCTCGCGGCCCGCTGCGAGCAGCCGCTCGCGCAGCTCCATCGTGCGCACGTACCACTGCCGGGAGGAGACGATCTCGAGCGGCCGCTCGCCCCGCTCGTAGAACTTCACCGGGTGGGTGATCGGCCGCGGCTCGCCGACGAGCGCGCCCGCCTCGCCGAGCAGCTCGACGATCCGCCGCTGCGCCTGGCGCACGGTGCGGCCGGCGAGCTCGCCGTAGGCGGCGTTGGCGGCTGCGGCGTCGACCGAGCAGAAGGGCTCGGCTCCGAACTCGACCGGCTCGAGCCGCCCGTCGCGCCCGACGACGGTGCGCGTCGTGAGGGCGAGCTCGCGCCACCAGATGACGTCGGTGAGGTCGCCGAAGGTGCAGACCATCGCGATCCCCGAGCCCTTCTCGGGGTCGGCGAGCTCGTGCGCGACGACGGGGACCTCGACGCCGAAGAGCGGCGTGCGCACCGTCGAGCCGAACAGCGGCCGGTAGCGCGGGTCCTCAGGGTGGGCGACGAGCGCGACGCAGGCCGGCAGCAGCTCGGGGCGGGTCGTCTCGATCTCGATGCTCCCCTCGCCGTCGCGGCGCGCGAACGCGAGGCGGTGGTAGGCGCCGGCGACCTCGCGGTCCTCGAGCTCGGCCTGGGCGATCGCCGAGCGGAAGTCGACGTCCCACAGCGTCGGCGCCTCCTGGCGGTAGGCGTGGCCGGCGGCGAGCATCCGCAGAAAGGCCCGCTGGGAGACGCGCTGGGAGGCGGGGGAGATCGTCGTGTACTTGAGCGACCAGTCGACCGAGAGGCCGATCCGCCGGAAGAGCTCCTCGAAGACGGTCTCGTCCTCGTGGGTGAGGAGCGCGCACAGCTCGACGAAGTTGCGCCGCGAGACCGCGACGGCGTGCTCGGGCGGCTCGGAGGGCGGGCGGAAGTCGGAGTCGTAGGCGAGGGCCGGCTCGCAGCGCACCCCGTAGTAGCTCTGCACCCGCCGCTCGGTGGGGAGGCCGTTGTCGTCCCAGCCGATCGGGTAGAAGACCGACTTCCCGGTCATCCGCTGGTAGCGGGCGATGACGTCGGTCTGGGTGTAGGAGAAGACGTGGCCGACGTGCAGCGAGCCCGACACCGTGGGCGGGGGGGTGTCGATCGAGTAAACCCCGGCGCGCGGCCGGCTGCGGTCGAAGAGGTAGGTGCCGTCGCGCTCCCAGGCCTTGCCCCACTTCTCCTCGAGGCCGTCGAGGGAGGGCTTCTCCGGGACGCGCGGGGGCGTGGGGACGCTCTCGGGGCCCGACATCGTGGCTAGTACGGTACTTCCCGTGCTCGCGCTGCATGACACGGCGACGGGCCGCGTCGGCGAGCTCCAGCTGCGCGATCCCGGGGAGCTCGCGATGTACGTCTGCGGGCCGACCGTCTACGGCGCGCCGCACGTCGGCCACGGCCGGATGACGCTCGCCTACGACCTCCTCCGGCGCTACCTCGAGCACCGCGGCCTCGTCGTGCACCACGTCTCGAACGTCACCGACATCGACGACACGATCATCAACCGCGCCAACGCCGAGGCGCGCCCCTGGCAGGAGATCGCCGAGGAGTGCGAGGCGCAGTGGTGGTCGGCGATGGACGGACTCGGCATCCTGCGCCCGCACGAGACGCCGCACGCCACGGCCTACGTCGCGGAGATGGTCGAGCTCATCGCCGAGCTCCTCGCGTCGGGCGCCGCCTACCAGACCTCGGACGGCGTCTACCTCGCGGCCTCGAAGATCCCCGGCTACGGCCTGCTCGCCCATCAGAGCCTCGACTCGCTGCGCGCCGGGGCGCGCGTCGACGTCATCGAGGAGAAGCGCTCGCCGGTCGACTTCGTCCTCTGGAAGGCGGCCAAGCCGAACGAGCCGAGCTGGCCGGCCCCCTTCGGCGAGGGGCGCCCGGGCTGGCACACCGAGTGCGTGGTGATGTCGCTCGCCCTGTTGGGCGAGGACTTCGACCTGCACGGTGGGGGCCAGGATCTGATGTTCCCGCACCACGAGAACGAGCGCGCGCAGGCGGTCGCCGCCGGCCGGCGCTTCACCCGCCACTGGATGCACAACGGCCTCGTGACGGTGAGCGGCGAGAAGATGTCGAAGTCCCTCGGCAACTTCACGACCCTCGCCGAGCTCCTCGAGCAGACCGGGCCGCGCGCCTACCGGATGCTCTCGGTGCGCGCCCACTACCGCTCTCCCCTCGAGGTGAACGCCGAGACGCTGCAGGACGCCTCGGCGGCGCTCGCGCGCGTCGACGCGCTCGCCCGCCGCTTCCCCGGCGCGGCGATGAGCGAGCACCCGCTCGCGAGGGAGGAAGCGGCCCGCTTCGCCGCAGCGATGGACGACGACCTCGACTCGCCGCGGGCGACAGCCGGCCTCTTCGAGGCGTTGCGGCGCGCGCACGCCCTCGCCGACCAGGGTGACGGTGGCGGGGCGGAGGCCCTCGCCGGGGCGGTGCGCAGCCTCTTCTCGGTGCTCGGGATCGACAGCGGCGAGACGGCCGCCGTCGACGAGCGGGAGGCCGCCGCCGCCGAGGCGCTGGTCGGCCGCCGCGACGCGGCCCGCGGCGCGCGCGACTTCGCCGCGGCCGACGCCCTGCGCGCCGAGCTCGAGGCGCTCGGCTACGCCGTCGAGGACACGCCGGGCGGCACGCGCATCCACCGAAGGCCAGCTCAAGCGGGGTGAACCGACCGCGGGGACCCTGCGGTCCCCTTGAGGTGGCTGGTATTCTCCCCGCCGGCGAAACGACCGCTCCCAAGGCCGTTCCGCTGTGCACAGCATCAGAGAGAAGGGGAGCGCCCAGGTGGCGAACGGCACGGTGAAGTGGTTCAACGCGGAGAAGGGCTACGGCTTCATCTCCCAGAGTGGCGGCGGCGACGTCTTCGTGCACCAGTCTGCGATCCAGATGCAGGGCTACCGCACCCTCGAAGAGGGCCAGGAGGTCGAGTTCGAGGTGCAGGAGGGCCACAAGGGCCTCCAGGCCGCGAACGTGCGCTCCGCGTAAGGCCCTCCACCCTCCGGCTCGGACGGCGGGCGCGCCCGGCCGGGCGCTCTCCGCCAGCGGCACCCGCCCCGCCGCGGACTCGCGCGCGGCGGGCAGCCCGCGGCCGCGGGAGGCAGCCTCTATCCTCGGCGCCCGAGCGCCAAGAGGAGGCAAAGGTGACGACAGCCAGGGAGCACGTAGGAGCAGGGCTGCTGGCCAGGGTGGTCCTCGGCATCGACGGCACCGAGCCCTCGATCGCCGCGGCGCGCGCCGTGGCGCCGCTCGTCGGGGCTGCCGGGGGGGAGGTCATCGCCGTCTTCGTGCGCCACCTCCCCGTGCTCGCCGAGCCGAGCGCCGGCGAGGCGATCGCGATCGTCGAGGAGACGATCGACGAGATGGCCGAGCAGGCGCGGCGCGACGCCGAGGAGCTCTTCCGGGGGAGCGGCGTCAGCTACGAGTTCGTCGTGCGCGAAGGCGACCCGGGCCTCGGGATCCTCGCCGTGGCACACGAGCGCGAGGCGACGATGGTGGCGATCGGCGCCACGATCCACGGCCCGGTGGCCGCGCTCCTCGTCGCCTCGGTCGCCGACCACCTCGTCCACCACTGCGACCTGCCGCTGCTCATCATCCGCCCCGACCGCGCGCCGGCCTGAGTCGGCGCGATCCTTGTCAGCAAACAAGAGAGGGCCTAGAACAGTCTGATGCCACGGCGCGCGCTGATCACCGGGGTCACCGGCCAGGACGGCTCCTACCTCGCCGAGTTCCTGCTCGAGCAGGGCTACGAGGTGGTCGGCATGGTGCGCCGCTCGAGCACGGTGAACTTCGAGCGGATCGCCCACATCCAGGACCGCATCACCCTCACCTCGGGCGACCTCCTCGACGAGGTCTCGATCATCGAGTCGTTGCGCGAGCACCGGCCGCAGGAGGTCTACAACCTCGCCGCCCAGTCCTTCGTGCAGACCTCGTTCTCCCAGCCGGTCTTCACCGGGGAGGCGACGGCGCTCGGGGTCACCCGCGTGCTCGACGCGATCCGCTTCGTCGACCCGGAGATCCGCTTCTACCAGGCCTCCTCCTCGGAGATGTTCGGCAAGGTCCGCGAGGTCCCGCAGAACGAGTTCACCCCCTTCCACCCCCGCAGCCCTTACGGCGTCGCCAAGGTCTACGGCCACTGGATCACGGTGAACTACCGGGAGAGCTACGACCTGCACGCCTCGTCGGGGATCCTCTTCAACCACGAGAGCCCGCGGCGCGGCCTCGAGTTCGTGACCCGCAAGGTGACGCACGGCGTCGCCCGCATCAAGGCCGGCCTGCAGAGCGAGCTGCGCCTCGGCAACCTCGAGTCCAAGCGCGACTGGGGCTTCGCCGGCGACTACGTGCGGGCGATGTGGCTGATGGTGCAGGCCGACGAGCCGGGGGACTTCGTCGTCTCGACGGGCGAGACGCACTCGGTGCGCGAGCTCTGCGAGATCGCCTTCGCCCGCGCCGGCCTCAGCTACGAGGACCACGTGAAGATCGACGAGCGCTTCTTCCGCCCCGCCGAGGTCGACCTGCTCGTCGGCGACGCGAAGCGGGCGAGCAGCACCCTCGGCTGGCAGCCCGAGATCGGCTTCCACGAGCTGATCGAGATGATGGTCGACGCCGACATGGCGCTCGTCGCCGGCAAGTAGCCCGCCGCCCCGCTTGGTGGGGGGAGCCCCCCGCCCCGTAGCATGGGCGGGCGCTCATGGCCGTTGCCGTCGATCTCCGTGAGGCCGTCTCGCTTGCCGGCCGCTTCCCCCTCCTGTCGGGGCTGACCCTCACCGTCGAGGAGGGCGAGGTCGTCCACCTCCACGGGCCGAACGGCGCCGGCAAGACGAGCCTGCTGCGCCTGTGCGCGGGGCTCCTGCGGGTGACCTCGGGGAGCGCCAGCGTCCTCGGCCACGACCTCGCCGTCGACCGCAGGGCGCTGCGCCGCGAGGTCCACCTCCTCGGCCACTCGAGCTTCCTCTACGACGACCTCACCGTCGAGGCCAACGTCCGCTTCGCGGTGCGCGCCGGGCGCGCCGACGAGGCGCGGGTGGGGCCCTCGCTCGAGCGCCTCGGCCTCGGCGGGCGCCTCCGCCAGACGCGCGCCGGCGCCCTCTCCCAGGGCCAGCGGCGCCGCTGCAACCTCGCCGTGCTGCTCGCCCGCTCGCCGCGGCTGTGGCTCCTCGACGAGCCGCACGCGGGGATCGACGAGGAGGGGAGGGCCCTCGTCGACGAGCTCGTCGCCGAGGCGCGCGCCGTCGGCAGCTCGGTGCTCTTCTCCTCCCACGAGCTCGCGCGCGCCGGCGCGCTCGCCGACCGGAGCGTGTGCCTCGCCGGTGGGCGGACCCTCCCCGAGGCACCCGAGGCGCCGCACGCCGTCGCCGCCCCGGACTACCGCGAACAGGCCGGCGCCGATGTGGCGTGACGCGCTCCTCGTCGGCGGCAAGGACCTGCGCATCGAGTTCGGCTCGCGGGTCGCGCTCAACCAGATCGCGCCCTTCGCGCTCTCGGTGCTCGTGCTCTTCGGCTTCGCGCTCGGCCCCGACCCGAAGACGCTCGCCGGCGCCGAGGCGGGGCTCTTCTGGCTGGCGGTGCTGTTCTCGACGACCCTCGCGGTGCAGCGCAGCTTCGCGATCGAGGCCGCCGACGACGCGGCCGACGGGCTGCGCCTCTCGGGCCTGGACCCGGCCGGGGTCTTCCTCGGCAAGGCCGGCGCGATCGCGCTGCAGCTGTGCCTGCTCGAGGTGCTGCTCTCGGTCGTCGCCGCCCTGTTGTTCTCGCTCCCGCTCACGAGCGGAGGCGTCCTCGTCGTGAGCGCCCTCGCCGCGACCGCCGGCCTCGCCGCCCTCGGCGCGCTCTACGGCGCCCTCTCCGCCTCGGCGCGGGTGCGCGAGACGCTGCTCCCGCTGCTCTTCCTCCCCGCCGCGGCGCCGGTGCTCCTCGGCGCGACGACGGCCTGGAAGCACGCGCTCGCCCACCAACCGGGGCAGTCCCTCGGCTGGATCGGCCTCGTCGCCGCCTTCGCGCTCGTCTACACGGCGCTCGGCGTCGTCGTCTTCGGCCCGATGCTCGAGGACCGGTGAGCGTGCTCACCGCCGATCGGCGCCCGCCGGTCGCCGCCGCGCCGCCGCGCCGCAGCCCGCCGCTCCTCGCCCTCGCCGGCGCGCTCGGGATCGGCGGCGTCCTCGCCGACGTCGTCCTCGGCCTGTGGGTGACGCCGCCCGACGTCTACATGCACAACCTCGTGCGGCTGCTGTACATCCACCCGCCGATGGCCTTCGTTTCGTTCCTCGCCTACGGCGTCTCGTTCCTCTCGAGCCTCGGCTACCTCTGGCCGCGCACCCGCTCGCTCGTGCTCGACCGCCTCGCGGGCGCCTCCGCGGAGGTCGGCGTCGTCTTCACCGCGCTCACCCTCGTCACCGGGTCGATCTGGGGGCGGCCGACCTGGGGGGCTTGGTGGGTCTGGGACCCACTACTCACGACGACGGCGCTGCTCCTCGTCCTCTACCTCGGCTACCTGGCGATCCGCGCCGTGCCCGGCGACCCCGAGGTGCGCGCCCGCCGCTCGGCGATCGCCGCGCTGATCGCCTTCATCGACGTCCCCGTCGTCTACTTCTCGGTGCAGTGGTGGACGAGCCTGCACCAGCGCCCCTCGCTCACCGCCGGCAAGACCTACGTGCACGGCTCGATGCTCTACACGCTGCTCCTCGGCTTCGTCGCCTTCGCCCTCGTCTACGTCTGGCTGGTCGGCCACCGCTACCGCCTCGCCCGCCTCGTCGACGAGGGCGACGAGCAGGCGCTGCGGCGCGAGCTCGAGGCCCGCCGCCGGGAGGGGCTGTGAACGGCTACATCGAGGCCGGCTACAGCGTGACCCTCGTCTCGCTCGTCGCCTACGGCGCGACGCTGCGGCTGCGCGAGCAACGGGCGCTCAGGCGGCGCGAGCTGCCGGTGCTCCCCGCCGAGGAGCCCGAGGAGCGATGACCACCACCGAGCACGCGGCGGGCGCGCGGGTCCTCCCGCCCCCGCCGCCGGCTGCGCCGCGGGGACGGAGCGCCCTCCGCCGCCGCCTCATCGTCGTCTTCGTCGTCCTCCTCGGGGCGATGGGTTTCCTCCTCTACAAGACGCTCACTTCCGCCGTCGTCTACTTCAAGACCGCGGACCAGGCGATCGCCGCGCGCGCGAGCCTCGGCTCGTCGACCTTTGACATCGAGGGCGTGGTCGTGAAGGGGTCGCTCGTCACGACCGACGACGCCCTCCGGGCCTTCACGATCTCGTCGGGGAGGGCCCGGGTGCGCGTCGAGAACGCCGCCGACCCGCCGCAGCTCTTCACGCCGAACGTGCCCGTCGTCCTCGTCGGCCACTTCGAGGCGCACAGCGACGTCTTCGACTCGGTGCAGATCCTCGTGAAGCACTCGAACAGCTACATCGCCGCCCACCCCGGCCGGGTGCGCGCCCCGAACGGCAGCGTCCGCTGAGCCGCCGCCCCCGTTGAACGCCCTCCTCGGCCACGCCGGCCTCCTCCTCGCCCTCATCGGGGCGCTCGGCGGGATCGGCGACGGCCTGCGCGGCCTGCTGCGCGGCCGCGACGCGCTGCTCGTGCGGGCGACGCGCTGGCCGCTCGTGGCCCTCGCCGGCGCCCTCGTCGCGAGCGCGGCGATGGAGCGGGCGCTCGTCACCCATGACTTCTCTCTCGCCTTCGTCGCCGCCAACAACGCCCGCACGACGCCGTTGTTCTTCTCGATCACCGGGATGTGGTCGGCGCTGCAGGGCTCGATCCTGCTGTGGGTGCTGATCCTCGCCGGCTACCTCGCCCTCGTCGCCCGCCACTTCCGGGCGCGCGCGACCGACCGGGTGGTCGCCGTCGCGCTCGTCACCGGCCTCGCGGTCGCGACCTTCTTCCTCGCCCTCATGCTCGGCCCCGCCGACCCCTTCGCCGCGCAGGTCGGGGCGGTGGCGAACAGCGGCGCGGGGGCGGGGGCGAACGCGCTCCTGCAGAACAACCTGCTCGTCGCGATCCACCCGCCCCTCCTCTACCTCGGCTACGTCGGCTTCACGATCCCCTACGCCTTCGCGATCGGCTCGCTCGTCACCGGCAGGGTGGGGGAGGGGTGGCTCGTCGAGGTGCGCCGCTTCGCCCTCGTCGCCTTTGCGTTCCTCACCGTCGGGATCATGCTCGGCGGCTGGTGGTCCTACCAGGTGCTCGGCTGGGGGGGCTTCTGGGGGTGGGACCCCGTCGAGAACGCGGCGCTGCTGCCCTGGCTCACCGCCACCGCCTACCTGCACTCGGTGATGGTCCAGGAGCGGCGGGGGCTGCTCAGGATCTGGAACCTCTCGCTCCTCATCGCCACCTTCTCGCTCACCATCCTCGGCACCTTCCTCACCCGCTCCGGGGCGGTGAACTCGGTGCACGCCTTCTCGGACTCGGGGATCGGCCCCGCGCTCCTCAGCTTCTTCGCCGTGGTCGTCGTGAGCGGGGTGGTGCTCATCGGCTGGCGCGGCGACCGCCTCGCCTCGCCCGGGGGCATCGACTCGCCGCTCTCGCGCGAGGGGGCCTTCCTCGTCAACAACTTCCTCTTCGCCGCCTTCGCCGTCGTCGTCCTCGTCGGCACGGTCTTCCCGCTGTTCGTGCAGACCTTCTCCAACCAGCAGGTCTCGATCGGCCGCCCCTACTTCGACACCTTCACCGTGCCGATCGGCATCGCGCTCCTCTTCTTCATGGCGATCGCGCCGGTGCTCCCGTGGCGCGTGGCGGCCCCCGGCCTCCTCGCCCGCCGCCTCCTCGTCTCGGCGTGGGCCGCGGCGGGGACGATCGCGATCTGCGTGCTCTGCGGCCTGCGCGGGCTGCTGCCGCTCGGCGCCTTCGGCCTCGGCGCCTTCGCCGCCGCCTCGGCGCTGCGCCAGCTCGTCCTCGCCGCGCTCGCCTCGCGCCGCCACGGCCTCTCCCCGCTGCGCGGCCTCGTCGGGCGCGCCAACGGCGGGATGATCGTCCACCTCGGGATCATCGTCATCGCCGTCGGCCTCAGCGCCTCGAGCTCGTTCCAGGTCTCGCGCTACGAGACCCTCACCGTCGGCCGCCCGGTGACGATCGACCACCACCGCTTCCTGCTCGAGGGGGTGCGCTCGTTCTCCTCGCCCGACCGCAGCGGCGTGCAGGCGGTCGTCTCGGTCGACGGCCGCTACACGCTCCGCCCCGCGGTCGACACCTTCGCCGGCCAGACCGAGCACATCGGCACGCCGTCGATCCGCAGCACCCTGATCGACGACGTCTACCTCTCGCCCGGCAGTGAGATCACCGCCGGCGCCCGCCGGGCGACGCTCACGATCCTCGTCATCCCCCTCGTGATCTGGATGTGGATCGGCGGCTTCCTCGCCGGCGCGGGCGCGCTGCTCGCGGCCTGGCCGGGGCGGCGGCGGCGGCCGACGGACCCGATCTCGGTGGCGATCCCCGAGCTCCTCCCGCCGGTCCCCGCCGGGGTGGGCAGCTGAAGCGCCGCCGCGTCGCGCTCGCCGCCGCGGTCGCGGGGGTCGTCGCCGTCGTGCTCATCGCCGTCTTCGCGACGGTCGTCAGCCACCCCCCAGGCCCGGCGGCCAACCCGCTCGTCGGCGAGCAGGCGCCGGCGATCAGCGGCGCCGACCTGCTCTCGGGCCGCGTCGAGCGCCTCGGCTCGCTGCACGGCCGCTACGTGCTCGTGAGCTTCTTCGCCAGCTGGTGCGCGCCGTGTGCCGGCGAGGCACCCCAGCTCGCGAGCTTCGCCTTCACCGACCGCAAGGTCGCCTCCGTGCTCGGCGTGGTCTTCGACGACTCCGCGGGGAACGCCGCCGGCTTCCTCCGCCGCTACGGCGCCACCTGGCCCGCCGTCGCCGACCCGACGAGCGACATCGCCGTCGCCTACGGGGTCGCGAACCCCCCGCAGTCCTTCCTCGTCTCGCCCGCGGGGCGCGTCGTCGCCTGGCTCCCCGGGGCGGTCACCGCCGGCGCCGCCGAGCGGGAGCTGCAAAAGGCCGAGTCCGAGGGGGCCGGCGTTGGCTGACGCACCTCGCCGCGGGGGCTCCCGACGCACCTTCCTCGGCCTCGGCCTCGCCGTCGTGGTCGCCCTCACCTTCCTCGCGATCGGGAGCGTGCACCCCCTCCCGGCGGGCGCGGCGCGCGTCCGCTACCTCGAGTCGGTGCTGAAGTGCCCGAGCTGCACGGACCTCTCGATCGGGCAGTCGACCGACAACATCGCGCAGGCGCTCGACCGCGACGTGGCGCGCGGCGTCGCCGCCGGGGAGAGCAACGACGCGATCGAGTCCGCCGTCCTCGCGAAGTACCCGGGGGCGATCCTCGAGCCCCGCGGCGGCCTCGGCGCGCTCGTCGTCGCGATCCCCGCCGCGCTGGTCGCGCTCGCCGGGGCGGCGGGCGTCACCTTCCTCGTGCGCGCCCGCCGCCGGGGGGTGGTGCCCGCGGTCGGCGGCGGGGGGGCCGGTGGCTGAGCGGCGCCCCGCGGCGCGCGCCCGCGAGGGCCTCGTCGCCGAGCGGGACTTCCTCCTCCGCTCGATCGAGGACCTCGAGCTCGAGCACCGCGCCGGCGACGTCGACGACGCCGACTTCGCGACGCTGCAGGCCGGCTACCGCGAGCGCCTCGCGGCCGCCGAGGAGGCGCTCGCCGCGACCCCCGCCGCCGCGCCCGCGCACGGGGGGCCGCGCCCCTCCGCCGCCGCGCGCCTGCGTCGCCGCCTCGGGCGCACGGCGACCCGCCGCCTCCTCGCCGGCGGGGCGGTGGCCTGCTTCCTCGGCCTCCTCGTCGTCGTCGCGCTGCTCGTCGCCGGGGTGCGCCTCCCCGGCGAGAGCGCGACCGGCACGGTCAACCTCCCGGCGAACGAGGCCACCGCCGAGGAGCTCAGCCAGGCCCTCGTCCTCGGAAACGAGGGGCAGTTCTCCCAGGCGGTCTCGCTCTACGACACGGTGCTCGCCCGCCAGCCCGGCGAGCTCGAGGCGCGCACCTACCGGGCGTGGCTGATCCGCCTCATCGGCATCGCCGGCGGGGCGCGCGACGAGGTGCGCTCGGGCGACGCCGGCCTCGACGCGGTGGCACGCGAGCACCCCGGCTACGCCCCAGCGCGCGGCTTTCTCGGCCTCGCCGACCTGCAGGACCGCGCCGAGCCGGCGGCGGCGGCGGGCGAGTTCGCCGCCTTCCTCGCCGACTCGCCGGCGCGCCCCCTCGCCGAGAGCCTCGCCCCCGAGATCGCCGTCGCCTACCGCGAGGCGCACCGCAGCCCGCCCGCCGCGCTGGCGGGCCTCCTCGCGTCGGTGACCACGACCACGAGCACGCGCTGAGGCGGCCGGGGGCGCGAGCCCGATCCTCTAAGGTCGATCTGACAGTGGCGCCGCCGGGAAGCGCCCGCGGCAACGACGGGGCGGCAGGTAAAGAGATGGCGGACAGCAACGACGCGACGCTGAGTGCCGCCCTCGCGCTCGTCGAAGACCCGCTCCTGTTCCACCCGCTCGGCGAGCTCGGCACGCTGCGCCAGGTGCGCGGCGGCCGCCGTGCGATCGAGGTCACCGTCGAGGTGCCGCCGGGCGAGTACCCGGCGACCAACGAGCTCACGGGGCGCCTCACCGCCGCGCTCCCCGACGGCGAGCGGCGGGGCATCGAGCTCCGCCTCATCGAGATGGACGAGGCGCGGCGCGTCGAGATCGGCGGGCTGCTGAAGGCGATGCAGGGGGAGTCGGCGGCGGGCGGAGAGGCGCGCGAGAACCCCTTCACGAGCCGCTCCTCGCGGACAAGGGTCCTCGCGATCGCGTCGGGCAAGGGGGGCGTCGGGAAGTCCTCGGTGACGGTCAGCCTCGCGGTCGCGCTCGCCCGCGCCGGGCACAGCGTCGGCCTCCTCGACGCCGACATCCACGGCTTCTCGGTGCCGCGCATGCTGAAGGTCGGCTACGCCCCGCTCGTGCTCGGAAAGACCATCCTCCCGCCCGTGGCGCGCGGCGTGCGGGCGATCTCGATGGGCTTCTTCGTCGACGAGGACAAGGCCGTCGCCTGGCGGGGGCCGATGCTGCACCGCGCCCTCGAGCAGTTCCTGAACGACGTCCACTGGGGGACGCCGGAGTTCCTCGTCGTCGACATGCCGCCCGGCACCGGCGACATCGCCCTCTCGGTCGGCCAGCAGCTGCCACGCGCCGAGCTCTACCTCGTGACCACGCCGCAGCTCGGCTCGGCGCGCATCGCGCAGCGGGCCGGCTCGCTGGCGCGCCAGCTGCGGCTGCCGATCCGCGGCGTGATCGAGAACATGTCCTACTTCCGCACCCCCGACGGCACCCGCTACGAGCTCTTCGGCTCGGGCGGCGGCGAGCTGCTCGCGAAGACCCTCGAGGCGCCGCTGCTCGCCAAGGTGCCGCTCGTCCCCGCCGTCGGCGGCGAGGACGCGGACGAGGGCATCCCGGCGGTGATCGCCGATCCCGAGGGCGAGGTGGCGCAGATCTTCGCCGACCTCGCCGAGCAGATCGTCGCCGCCGGGCCGGCGCGCATCTACCGCTCCGAGCTCTCGATCAGCTGACGGGCGGGGCCGGCGACGCCCTCCTCCCCCTCGGGCGCCGCCGGAAGCTCCCCGTTCACCACGTTACCGACATCTTTTCGTAATGTTGGCGCCTTTCACCGAGCGCTCACGCGAACGGCGATGCCCCCTAATGGGCCGGCAGCCGCCTCACCGTCGCGACTGCCGGCAGCCGCCGGCACTGTCGCGACCGACCTCTACGCTTTCGATGTGCCAGAGGAGCCGTTCATCCAAGAGCGCGCCGCCGCCTGGGCGGAGACGATGGGGGGCTTCGACGCGGCGGGGGCGCTGCGCAGCGCGCACGAGGGGAGCCGGGCGAAGATCGGCGCGGTCACCCCGCTGCGGCGCGAGGCGCGCGAGGAGCTCGAGGACCGCCTGCTCGCGCCCGGCGCGACGCGCGCCCGCGGCGGCGGCGAGCGCCTCCGCCCCGAGGCGCCCGACGAGTTCCGCACCGCCTTCGAGCGCGACCGCGACCGCGTGCTGCACTCCCCGGCCTTCCGCCGCCTCGCCGGCAAGACCCAGGTCTTCGTCTTTCCCCGCGACCACCAGCGCACCCGCCTCACGCACGCCCTCGAGGTCGCGCAGGTGGCCCGCTCGCTCGCCGCCTCGCTCGGCCTCAACGTGGCCCTCGCCGAGGCGATCGCCCTCGGCCACGACTGCGGCCACGGCCCCGGCGGCCACGCCAGCGAGGACGCCTTCACCCCCTACCTCGAGGGGGGCTTCGACCACGCCGTCTTCGGCGCCGACGTCGCCCTCGCCTCGCTCAACCTCACCGCCGAGGTCGCCGACGGGATCCGCAACCACTCCTGGTCCCGCCCCGCGCCGCGCACCCCCGAGGGGGAGGTGGTGAGCTGGGCGGACCGCATCGCCTACGTCTGCCATGACTTCGAGGACGCCGTCTCCGCGGGGGTCGTCGCCGCGGGCGAGCTGCCCGCGGTGGTGCGCGAGCGCTGCGGGAGTCGCCGCAGCGACCAGCTCGGGGCCTTCGTCGACGCCCTCGTCACGACGAGCGCGGCGGCCGGCGAGGTGCTGATGCCCGCCCCCCTCGCCGACGGCCTCGCCGAGTTCCGCCGCTTCAACTACGAGCGGGTCTACCTCCGCGAGGAGTCCGTCGCGCAGGCGGCGAGCGTGATCGCGGTGTTGCGCGCCCTCGTCGAGTACTTCGCGAGCCGCCCGCAGGCGATGGCGGGCGCCCTCCCGGCCGACGCCGACGACACGGCGCGCACCACGGCCGCCGTCAGCTACGTCGCCGGGATGACCGACCGCTACGCCTTTGACCTCGCGGTCGAGCGCCTCGGCTGGCCGATCGCCCGGCTGCCGCGCGGGGTGGACGTGCCGGGGGGCCGGCGGGCCTGACCGCCGCGGCGCTCAGTCGCGCGTCGCGCCCTCCACGGCCTTCGGCTCGGCGACCTTTGCCTCGGGGGCCTTCGCGCCGTTGCTCGAGGGGGCGGCGGGCATGAGGGCCCGCAGCCCGTTCAGCAGCCCGCCGAGCTCCATCGGGACGACGAGCTTGGTGGAGGGCGAGGCACCGATCTGCTTCAGGGTCTCCAGGTACTGGAGGAGGAGGGTGTTCTCGTCGAGGCCCTTCGCCACGCCGAGGATCGTCTCGAGGCCGCCCGAGAAGCCCTGCGCCTTCAAGAGCGCCGACTGCCGCTCACCTTCGGCGGCGAGGATCGCCGCCTTCTGCTGGCCTTCGGCGAGGGTGATCTTCGCCTGCCGCTCACCTTCCGCGGAGAGGATCGCCGCCGACTTCTGCCCCTCGGCCTCGGTGACCTGCGCGCGGCGGGTCCGCTCGGCCGACATCTGGCGGGTCATCGCCTCGAGGACACCAGGCGGCGGGTTGACCTCGCGGACCTCGACGTTGGTGACCTTCACGCCCCAGCGCTCGGTGACCTCGTCGAGGCGCACCCGCAGCAGCGCGTTCATGTCGTCGCGCTTGGAGAGCACGTCGTCGAGCGGCATGTCGCCGACGACGCTGCGCAGCGTCGTCGCCGCGACGTTGAGCGCCGCACCGGCGAAGTTCTGCACCGCGACGACCGACATCGAGGCGTCGACGACCTTGTAGAAGATGATGAAGTCGATCGAGATCGGCGCGTTGTCCGCGGTGATCGCGGTCTGGTGGGGGACCTCCAGGTACTGCTCGCGGAGGTCGACGAGCGAGGTGCGGTCGGTGATCGGGTTGAGGAAGATCAGCCCGGGCCCCTTCACCCCGATGACGCGCCCGAGGCGGAAGAGCACGATGCGCTGGTACTCGCGGACGATCCGTACGGAGGTCCCGAGGCCGATGAGGGCGGCGAAGACCGCCACGCCGACGATGATCCCAATCATGATGAAGCCGTCCTCCCATTGTCCGAGCTGTCGTCGAGCCCGGCATCACCGAGGGCGAAGGGCGGGTGCCCGACGTTGCCCTCGCCCCACACCTCGAGGCGCACCCCTTTGGCGTTGATCACCTGCACCTCGCTCCCCGCGGCGATGCGCCCGTTCAGCGAGCGCGCCGACCAGGTCTCGCCGCGCACCCGCACGGTGCCCTCGGGGTTAAGGTCGACGAGCGCGTGGCCGTGCGCGCCCTCGAGGCGCGTCGGCTGCACGGCGGGGACCTGGTGGGCGGCCTGCAGCCCCTTCCAGGCCGCGGTGCCGACCGCGGCGGAGACGGCGACGTCGGCGCCGAAGAAGAGCCAGAGCAGCGGCCCCGACTGCCCGGTGAGGGCCATCACCACCAGCCACACCGCGGCGACGAGGCCGACCCCGCCGGCGAAGGCGTGGCTGTGCGGCCCGGCGTGGAAGCCGACGAGCGACGCGACGGCGACAAGTCCGAGCAGCACGCCGGCGATCGCCCACATGGTGCCTCCCCTCGTCGATTCACCCCCATCCTACCGTCAGCAGGGATTTCGCGTCTCGCGGCCGCCCACGCCGGCGCCCGGCGGGTCGGCGCCGCCTCCCCCTCTGTCTACGATGGCGGCCGACGAAAAAGGAGCGCACGTGGACCTGCGGATCGGCATCATCCAGGCACCGAGAGAGCTCGACATCGAGCTCGCCGAAGGCGAGAGCCAGGACGCCGTGCACGGGCGCATCGACAAGGCCCTCGCCGACAGCGACGGGGTGCTGTGGCTGACCGACAAGCGGGGCCGCCAGGTCGCGGTCCCGGTGGCGCGCATCGCCTACGTCGAGATCGGCGCCGACGACGCCCGCCGCGTCGGCTTCGGGGCGTCGTAGCGGGGGCGCGCCCCACCCCGCGGCCGTGAGCGGCCTCCTCGACCACCGGCTGCTGTTCGTCACGGGCAAGGGCGGGGTCGGGAGGACCACCGTGGCGAGCGCCCTCGGCATCCTCGCGAGCGGCGCGGGCAAGCGGGCCCTCGTCTGCGAGATGGAGCCGCGCGGCGACCTCGCGCGCGCCCTCGAGTGCGGCCCCCTCTCCTACACGCCCCGCGCCGTCGCCCCCCGCCTCTCGGCGATGGTGATGGACACCGAGGCGGCGCTCGGCGAGTACCTCCGCCTCCACCTGCACCTCCCGGTCTTCACCCGCCTCGCACCCGTCGCGCAGGCGCTCGACTTCGTCGCCGCCGCGGCGCCCGGCGTGCGCGAGGTGCTCACCATCGGCAAGCTCTGCTACGAGGTGCGCGAGGGCCACTACGACCTCGTCGTCGTCGACGCCACCGCGTCGGGGCACATCGTCGGGCACTTCGCGGCGCCCGTCGCCCTCTCCGAGCTCGTGCGCGTCGGGCCGGTGCGCTCCGAGACGCAGTGGATGCTCGAGCTGCTCGGCGACGCGGCGCGCACCGGGGTGGTCGTCGTCGCGACCCCCGAGGAGATGCCGGTGAACGAGGCGCTCGAGCTCACCGGTCGCCTCGAGGAGGAGACCGGGGTGGCGCTCGCCGCGGTGGTCGCCAACCGCGTCCTTCCCGAGCTGTTCAGCCGCGGCGAGGAGGAGGACTTCGAGGCGCTGCGCCGCCCCGAGGCCCTCCTCCTTGTCGAGGAGGCGCTCGGCGGCGAGGTCGCCGCCGTCCTCGAGGGGGCGGCGCTCGCCGTCGGGATCCGCCGCGCCGGCGCCAGCCACCTCGCCCGCCTCGCCGCCGCGCTGCCGGCTGGGGTGCCGCTGCTGCACCTCCCGTACCTGTTCGGGCGGGCGCACGGGCCGCGTGCCGTGCACCGCGTCGCCGAGCTGCTCGGCGAGGAGCTCTCCTCCTCGTGAGCGCCGCCTCGTGAGCGCCGCCTCGTGAGCCCCGCCGAGGCGCCCCGCCGGGGGGCGCGCGCTAGCGCGCCCTCGCTCCTCCTCGAGGGGCTGCTGTCGACCAAGGAGGTCCTCATCGCCTGCGGGGCGGGCGGGGTCGGCAAGACGACGACGACCGCGGCGCTCGCCGCGGGGGCGGCGCTGCGCGCCCCGGTGCGCGTCCTCGTGATCACCGTCGACCCGGCGCGCCGACTCGCCGATGCCCTCGGCCTCGACGGCCTCGGCGACGAGGCGCGGCCCGTGCCGGCGGCGGCGTTCGGCGCGACCCGCCCGAAGGGCGAGCTCTTCGCCGCGATGCTCGACACCAAGCAGTCCTGGGACGCCCTCGTGACGCGCCACGCGCCGAGCCGCGAGGTCGCCGGGCAGATCCTCGCCAACCCCTTCTACGTCAACCTCACCCAGCGCTTCGCGCGCAGCCACGAGTACATCGCGATGGAGCGCCTCTACGAGCTCTACGCCGAGGGGCGCTACGACCTCATCGTCGTCGACACGCCCCCCGCGCTCGGCGCCCTCGACTTCGTCGACGCCCCGGAGAAGATGGCCGAGTTCTTCTCCTCGCGGCTCTTGCGCTGGCTCACTGCGCCGGCGCGCTCGCGCCTCGTCGGCCTCGCCTCGCGCCCGTTCACCCAGCTCGCCGACCGCATCCTCGGCAGCCAGCTCCTCGAGGAGCTGGCGGTCTTCTTCAACCTCTTCCAGTCGATGTACCCGGGCTTCGTCGCGCGCGCGCACGCCGTCTCGGCGCTTTTGCGCGAGCCGCAGACGACCTTCATGGTGGTGACGAGCCCCGAGCCCGTCCCGGTCCGCGAGGCGCGCGCCTTCGTCGGTGCGCTCGCCGAGCGGCGGCTGCACCTCGGCCTCGTGGTGGCGAACAAGGCCCTGCCGGCGGCCTTCGCCGCCCGCGGCGCGCTGCGCACCGCCGAGGCGCTGCAGGGGGACGCCGCGCCGCTCGCCGAGCGAATCTCCCGGGCACTGCCGGGAAGCTTCCCCGACGGCGAGCGCCTGGCGCGGGTGCTCGCCGAGGTGGGCGCGGGCTTCTGCAACTTCGCGCAGGTGGCGACGCGCGAGCAGCAGCTGATCGACGAGCTCGCGGCCGAGGCCGAGCAGGTCGTGCGGGTACCGCACCTGATGCGCGACGTCACCGACCTCGGCGGCCTGCTGGAGATCGCCGAGCACCTCTTCGACTAGCCCGCCCGGCCCGATCGGCCCGGCCCGATCGCCCGGCCCGATCGCCCGGCCTCCCGGGTGGGCCGGGGCGGGACCGTTAGCCTGGTCGGGGTGCTCGACTACCACGTCCACCTCTGGCCGCACCGCGAGCGCGCCGAGGCCGGGGAGCAGCGCCTCGAGCGGCTGCGCGTCTACTGCGAGCGCGCCGCGGAACGGGGCGTCGCCGAGATCGCCCTCACCGAGCACCTCTTCCGCTTCACCGCGGTGCGCGGCCTCGTCGGCGACTTCTGGCGCGACGAGCCGGAGCGGGCGCTCGCGACCTCGATCTCCTCCTACTTCGAGCACCACGCGACCGCCGAGCTCGACGACTACGTGGAGGCGGTGCTCACCGCCAAGGCGGCGGGCCTCCCGGTCCTCCTCGGCCTCGAGGTCGACTACTACCCCGGCCAGATGGCGGCGGTGGCGGACTTCCTCGCCGGCTATCCCTTCGACGTCCTCCTCGGCTCGGTCCACTGGCTCGGCACCTGGATGTTCGACAACCTGGAGGACGAGGTGGCGATGGCGCAGTGGTCGCGCCGCGGCGGCGAGGCGGTCTGGCGGGAGTACACCGGGGCGCTCGAGGAGCTGGCGGCGACGCGCGCCGTGGACGTGCTCGCGCACCCCGACCTCGTGAAGGTCGCCGGCATCCGCCCCTCGGCGGCGGCGCGCGAGGAGTGCGAGGCGCGCATCGCCGAGGCCGCCGCCACCTCGGGGCTGGCGGCGGAGATCTCCTCGGCGGGGCTGCGCAAGCCGGCCGCCGAGGCCTACCCCTCGGCGAGCCTGCTCGCCGCCTTCGCCGCCCGCCAGGTGCCGGTGACGACGGCCTCGGACAGCCACGGCCCCGGCGACGTCGCCGACCGCTCCGCCGAGCTCGCCGCCCTCGCCCGCGCCGCCGGCTACGAGCAGCTGCGCGCCTTTCGCGCCCGCGAGGGGCGCGACGTGGCGATCGGGCCGTGAGCGAGCCCCGCCAGCTGGCCCAGGAGTTCACCGGCCTCGACACCGCCGCCCGCCAGCACCTGGAACGGCTGATGGCCACCTGGGGCCTGCTCGCCGACCTCTCCTTCTCGGACCTGCTGCTCTTCGTCCCCGTCGACCAGTACTCGCTCGCCGTCGGCGCGGCGGGGGGGGAGGCGGCCGAGGCGGGGCTGCTCGGCCTGCACTTCGTGATCTTCGGCCAGATGCGCCCGACGACGAGCCAGACCCTCGTGCAACTCGACGTCGTCGGCCAGCTGGTGGGCGCCGACGAGTGGCCGGTCGTCGCCGAGGCCTGGCAGGGGGGCGCGAGCGCCGAGATGGAGGGCTCCGAGCACCGCACCCTCGGCGCGGTGCGGGCGATCGCGATCCCGGTCCGCTTCAAAGCCGAGGTGGTGGCGGTCCTCCTGCGCGTCTGGTCGCCGACGGGGGGGCGGCGCGCCGGCGGCCTCGAGCGCGTCTACCTGCAGCTCTTCAGCCGCCTCGCGGCGATGGTCGCGGAGGGGCTGTTCCCCTTCTTCGCCGAGGACGAGATGATGGAGGAGGCGCCGCGCGCCGGCGACGGGGTGATCGTCCTCGACTCCGACGAGCGGGTCACCTTCGTCTCGCCGAACGCGGTGAACGCGCTGCACCGCATGGGCATCCTCACCCAGATCATCGGCTCGACCCTCGGGGAGCTCGGCGTCGACTCACCGGCGGTGCGCGGCGCCTTCGAGCGGCAGGTGCCGGCGATCGACGAGATCGAGCGCCGCGGCGAGGTGACGGTGATCGTCCACTGCATCCCGCTCATCGAGGAGGCGGAGGTGACGGGCGCGGTGGTGCTGCTCCGCGACGTCACCGACCTGAGGCGCCGCGACCGCCTGTTGCTGTCCAAGGACGCCGCGATCCGCGAGGTCCACCACCGGGTGAAGAACAACCTGCAGACGATCTCCTCGCTGCTGCGCCTGCAGTCGCGTCGCCTCGGGGACCCGAGCGCCCGGGACGCCCTCCTCGAGGCGGAGCGGCGGATCACGGCGATCGCCCTCGTGCACGAGATCCTCGCCCGCGAGCCGGGGGAGCAGGTCCGCTTCGACGAGATCATCCCTGCGCTCATCCACCTCACCCGCGACGCCGACCTCTCGGGTCACGCCGTCGAGGTCGCCGTGAACGGGGACGTCGGGGACCTCTCCGCGGACGTCGCCACGCCGCTCGCGGTGGTCATCGCCGAGCTCCTGCAGAACGCCGTCGAGCACGCCTTCAACGGCGAGCACGCGCTGCCGGCGCGGATCACCGTCGACCTCGCGACCCACGACGGCGTGCTCGACGTCACGGTGCAGGACAACGGGAGCGGCTTCGCCCCCGACTTCGACATCGACCGCACCTCGAGCCTCGGCCTCGCCATCGTGCGCGACCTCGTGCGCAGCCAGCTCGGGGGCTCGATCACCGTCACGAGCGCGGACGGCGCCGCGGTGCGCCTCGCGATCCCGCTGCAGCGCAGCGAGGGCCCGAGCTGACGACGCCCGCGCCGCTCAGGCGCGGGCTGCCCGGCCGACGAGCGGGCGGAGCGGCCTCAGCTGGCGGCGCGGCGCTGCTCGGCGAGCCAGCTCTTGCGCAGCTTGCGGCGCTCCTCCTCGGAGGTTGCGCCCCAGACTCCCGACTCCTGGTTCGTCGCGAGGGCGAAGGCGAGACAGGGCTCCAGCGCCTCGCAGGTCTCGCACACCGCCTTCGCGGACTCGATCTGTTCGATCGCCTGGCCGGTGGTGCCGATCGGGAAGAAAAGGTCCGGATCAGTGTCCCGACAGGCGGCGCTGTTGCGCCACTCGTCGCTGTCCCATTCCACCGTTCGATTCCATGTGAGGGCCACGATGCCTCCTCTGCTCTGAGCGACACTCGGCCATCAGGCGGCGTGCGCGAGCGCGCGCCTGCACAAGACCGACGCCCCCCCACCGAGCAGTCCCGTGAGCGACCCCGGAAGTCCGAGATCAAGCCCTAAGGCGGAAACATGCTAGGGGGGCCGCCGCATCGTTTCAAGGATGTAACGAGAAAATTCTGGTGCTGATCAGGGAAAGGTGACGGGGTGCACTTCTGACCGTCACCTACAGTCGGGCACCGTCCGGCGGGAGGCGCCGACGCCGTAGCCAAGGAATTCCGCTCAGTGCTGTTCCCGACGATCGACTTCGCGATCTTCTTCGCCGTCGTCTTTCTCGGCAACTGGCTCCTCTCCCCCTCGCCACGCCGCTGGAAGCCGTTCATCCTCACGGCCAGCTACGTCTTCTACGCCTGGTGGGACTGGCGCTTCGTCCTCCTCCTCGCTGTCTCCACGCTGATCAGCGCCGTCGGCGGCCTCGCCGTCGCGCAGGGGCGGACGCGGCGCGCCCGCCGCGGCGCGCTCGTGATGAGCGTCGTCGGCCACCTCGCGCTGCTCGGCTGGTTCAAGTACTACGGCTTCTTGTCGGTGACCTTCGACAACGCGCTGCACAGTCTGGGGCTGCACGCCACGCCGCTGCCGCCCCTCAGCGTCACCCTCCCCGTCGGGATCTCCTTCTTCACCTTCATGGGCCTCTCCTACGTGATCGACATCTACCGCCGCGACCTCGAGCCCGCGCCCTTCCTCGACGTCGCGGTCTACGTCGCCTTCTTCCCCCACCTCATCGCCGGGCCGATCGTGCGCGGCCGCGACCTGCTCCCGCAGATCGCCCGCTCACGGCTGCGCGACCCGCGCAAGGTCGAGTTCCCCGAGGCCGCCTACCTGATCATGGGGGGCCTCTTCAAGAAGGTCGTGATCTCGAGCTACGTCTCCTCGGCGATCGTCGGCCCCGTCTTCAACAACCCGACGGTGCACACCGCGCCGGAGATCCTCCTCGCCGTCTACGGCTACGCGGTGCAGATCTACTGCGACTTCAGCGGCTACACCGACATCGCGATCGGGGTCGCGCTGCTGCTCGGCTTCCGCTTCCCGCAGAACTTCGACCGCCCCTACGCGGCGCGCTCGCTGCAGGACTTCTGGCGGCGCTGGCACATGACCCTGTCGAGCTGGCTGCGCGACTACCTCTACATCCCCCTCGGGGGCAACCGCGGCCCGCGCCGGCAGGTGGCCCGCAACATCATGATCACGATGCTCCTCGGGGGGCTCTGGCACGGGGCGGCGTGGACCTTCGTCGCCTGGGGCGGGATCCACGGTGTCGGGCAGGTGGCCGGGCACCTCCACCGCGAGCGGCGCGTCGCGCAGGGCCGCGCGCCCGAGCCGACGGGGCGCGCCGCGCTCCTCCTCGGGAGGCTGTGCACCTTCCACGTCGTCTGCCTCGGCTGGCTCTTCTTCCGCGCCGATACCTTCGGGACCGCCTTCACCCTGCTGCGCCGCCTCTTCACGACCTGGGGGGAGGCAGCACCGCTGTTCCGCCTGCCGGTCGTGGCGACGATCGTCGGCTCGATCGCCCTCCAGTACCTGCCGAAGGGGCTCGCCGAGGCGGTGCAGGTGCGCTTCGCGGCGATGCACGCCGGCGCCAAGGCGGCGTTCCTCGGCTGCGGCCTGCTGCTCATCACGACGCTCGGCCCCCCGGGGGTCGCGCCCTTCATCTACTACAAGTTCTGATGGTCCCCGAGCGCCGAGCGCCCTCGGCCCGCCCGCCCCGCCACCCGTCACGCCGACGCGCTCCCGGCGGGCGACGGCGCGCGCCGTACGTCGCGCCGGAGGGGCGCACCCTCGCCGCGGGTCGCGCCCTCCTCGTCTCGCTCGCGGCCTTCGGGATCTGGCTCGCCCTCGACGCCCGCCAGCTCTACACCTCGGCCGGCGCCTCGCCGCTCGGCGCCCGCCGCAGCGTGGCGCTCGCGATCCTCACGCCGATCGCCCGCGTCCAGGAGTTCTTCGGCCTCGACCGCGTCGTCGACGGCGCGAACCGCGCCCTCGGCGGGAGGGCCGGGGTGACGCCGGGGGTGATCGCGCTCCCGCCGGCGACCGCCGGGCACGGGGGCGGCAGGGCGAAGGGCGCCGCGAGCCCGCCGACGACGGCGAACTCCTTCCTGCAGCCGAGCGCCGCGCACCCCCTCTCGGTGCTCGACGTCGGCGACTCGATCGGCATCGACCTCGGCTACGGGCTACAGGACCTGCTCGGCACGACGAGGAGCGTCGAGCTGCAGAGCGCGTCGGTCGGCAACACCGGCCTCGCCAACCCCGCCTACTACGACTGGCCGGCGAACCTCTCCGTCGAGCTCGCGCGCTACCACCCCCAGGTCGTGGTGGCGCTCTTCGGCGGCAACGACTGGCAGCCCTTCATCGCCGAGGGCCGGCGCGCCGACCCCGGCAGCAGCTTCTGGCTGCAGCAGTACACGGCGCGGCTCCGCCAGATGGTCGACCTCGTCACCGCCTCGGGGGCGCACCTGTTCTGGGTCGGGCTGCCGATCATGTCCCCCTCCTCGGGGCTCGCGGGGAGCGTCGCGCCGAGCCTCAACGCCGCCTTCGCCGCCGCCTGCTCGGGGAACCCGAACGCCAGCTACGTCTCGATCTACAACCTCTTCGCGAGCCCGACGGGTAGCTACGCACAGTTCCTCCCCGACGCCTCGGGGAACCTCGTCGAGGTGCGCGATGCCGACGGCGTGCACATCGCCCCGCCCGCCGGCGACGACCGGGCGGCCGCCGCGGTCGTGCGCGCGATCGAGTCCACCCTGCACATCCACCTCTAGGCGCAGCGCCGCGCGCCGGGGCGTGACGCGGAGGAGGCCCCGGCGAGCTGCGCCGGGGCCTCCAGAGTGCACGTCGCCGGGGCGACCTCCGACCTCGGTCGGAGCGGTCCTCAGAGCGTGCTGCCGACCGGGCGCTCGTTGCTCGCGGCCTCGATGCCGGGCGACTTGCGCTTGGAGAAGGCGATGAAGAAGAGGAGCACCACGAGCGCCGCGATGGCGATCGGGAAGCGCTCCCAGGGGTGGTAGTGGGTGGTGATCACCGCCGGCAGGATGAGCAGCGAGACGAGGTTCATCACCTTGATGAGCGGGTTCAGCGCCGGGCCGGCGGTGTCCTTGAAGGGGTCGCCGACGGTGTCGCCGATGACCGCCGCCTTGTGCGCCTCGGAGCCCTTGCCGCCCTCGTGGCCGTCCTCGATGTACTTCTTCGCGTTGTCCCAGGCGCCGCCCGAGTTCGAGAGGAAGTTCGCCATCAGCTGGCCGGTGAGGATCGCCGCGACGAGGAAGGCGCCGAGGGCGAAGTAGTTGATCCCGAAGCCGACGATCACCGGCGAGAGCACCGCGAGCAGCGCCGGGGTGGCGAGCTCGCGCTGAGCGGCCTTGGTGCAGATGTCGATCACCCGTCCGTACTCCGGCTTCTCGGTGCGGTCCATGATCCCGGGGTGCTCCCGGAACTGGCGGCGCACCTCCTCGACGACCGTCCCCGCCGAGCGGCCGACGGCGCGGATCGCGAGGCCCGAGAAGAGGAAGGCGATCGAGCCGCCGATCAGCGCGCCGATGAAGGTGATCGGGTTGGCGACGTTGATCTGGGTGGCCGCGTCGTGGAAGAGCGAGTTGCCCGAAGCCAGGCCGAGCTGGTTGCCGATCGTCTCGATGAACGAGGCGAAGAGCGCGACCGTGGCGATCACCGCCGAGGCGATGGCGACGCCCTTGGTGATCGCCTTGGTGGTGTTGCCGACGGCGTCGAGGCTGACCATCACCCGCTCGGCCTCGCCGCCGAACTCGCCGGCCATCTCGGCGATGCCCGCCGAGTTGTCCGAGACCGGGCCGAAGCTGTCCTCGGAGACCACCATCCCGGTGGTCGCGAGCAGGCCCATGCCGATCAGCGCGACGAGGTAGAGGGTGAGCTCGATGTTGCCGTGCGCCGCGCCGAAGGAGATCGCGACGGCGACCGCGATCGCGACGGCGATGGAGAGGATCGCCCACACCGAGGACTCGAGGCCGATCGCGATGCCCGCGAGGACCGTCGTCGCGGGGCCGGTGCGCGCCGCCTCGGCGATCTCCTGCACGGGGGGGCGGTCGGTCGAGGTGAAGTACTCGGTGATGAGCGAGGCCACCTGGCCGAGGACGACGCCGGTGAGCACCGCCCAGAAGACGACGAGGTCCTTCACGTAGAACTCGGCGACGAGGAACGCGGCGACGATCGTCGAGAGGCCGGCGACGCGGTAGCCGCGGTTGATCGCCGTCATCGCGGTCTTGTCGGACTTGCGGCCGCGCACCGAGAAGATCGCGATGATCGAGGCGATGATCCCGAAGCCGGCGATGATGAGCGGGAAGAGCACGCCCTTCGCGGGGTTGAGGTGGATCGACTTGAAGGCCGCGTAGCCGAGGATCAGCGAGGCGACGATCATGATCGCGTACGACTCGAACAGGTCCGCCGCCATCCCCGCACAGTCGCCGACGTTGTCGCCGACGTTGTCGGCGATCGTCGCCGCGTTGCGGGGGTCGTCCTCGGGGATGCCCGCCTCGACCTTGCCGACGAGGTCAGCGCCGACGTCGGCCGCCTTGGTGAAGATGCCGCCGCCGACACGCATGAACAGCGCGATCAGCGAGCCGCCGAAGCCGAAGCCGACGAGCACGGCGCTCGCGGAGTTCTGGAAGATGAGGGTGAAGCTCGAGGCGCCGATCATGCCGAGGCCGACGCAGAACATCCCCGTCACGCCGCCGGTGCGGAAGGCGACGCGCAGCGCGGGGGCGAGCTCGCCGCCGAGGGCGGCCGCCGCGGTGCGCACGTTGCCGCGCACCGAGAGGCTCATGCCGATGATCCCCGTCGCCCCCGAGAAGGTCGCGCCGACGAGGAAGGCGATCGCGCGGTAGAGGCCGGACTGGCCGAAGCTCAGCGCGAGCACGCCGTTCGGCTCGACGACCTTGGTCGCGGTGAGGAAGACGAGCACGGCGAGCGGCACCACGATGATGCCGATGACGCGGAACTGGCGCTTCAAGAAGGCCTCCGCGCCCTCCTGGATCGCCGCCGCGATCTCGCGCATGAGCGGCGTGCCGGTGCCCGCCGAGAGCACGTTGCGCATCAGCCCGAGGGCGACGACGAGGGCGAGGAAGCCCGTCGCGAGCGCGAAGTACAGCCAATCCTTCTCGGCCGACCCCAGCGTGAAGGCCTGGTAGCCGCCTTCACTAGCAAGGAGGTTGGTCATCGGTTTACTGCTCCCTTCGTGTCGGTCCCCATTGACCGTTGCGCAGATGGGGTCGAGGAGTCTCGAGAATTCGAGCAGCGCACCCTAATGGCCAGGGCGGCGCCGGGTCGAGTGTAAAGCGGTGCCGCCCGGGAGCCGGGGATCAGCGGGTCGCGCCCTCGGCCGCCGAGGCGAGGAGGGCGAGGAGTGCCTCGAGGCGGTCGGGGGGAGAGGCGACGAGGGTCGTGCGGCCGGCGTGCGGCCCCGAGACCTCGAGGACGACGCCGCCCGCCTCGGTGACGACGAGCTCGCCCGCGGCGCGGTCCCAGGGCGCGAGGCCGGCCTCGAAGTAGCCGTCGAGGCGGCCGCTCGCGACGCTGCAGAGGTCGAGCGCCGCCGAGCCGCCGCGGCGCAGGTCGCGCACCGCGCCGAGGACCGTCGGCAACAGCCGCGCCTGCGCGACGCGCAGCTCGGTGTCGTAGCCGAAGCCCGTCCCGAGGAGCGCCTCGGAGAGCGGGCCGCTCGCCGCCGGTGCCGCGAGGCGGCGGCCGTCGAGGTGGGCGCCGAGGCCGCGCGCCGCGCTGAAGGTCTCCCCCCGCAGCGGGTCGTGGACGACGCCGAGGAGCGGGCCGCCGGCGTCGACGAGGGCGATCGAGACGGCGAAGCTGCCGTAGCCGTAGACGAAGTTCGTCGTGCCGTCGAGGGGGTCGATCACCCACGTGAGGCCCGAGCTGCCGGCGCGGCTCGTCCCCTCCTCGCCGAGCAGGCCGTCCTCGGGGCGGCGGGTGCGCAGCGCCTTCACGATCAGCGCCTCGCTCGCCCGGTCGAGCTCGGTGACGAGGTCGGTGGGCGAGCTCTTGGTGGCCGCCGCCGCGAGGCGCTCGCTCGCGCCGCGCTCGGAGAGCCCCTCGAGGAGGAGCTCGCCGGCGCGCTGCGCCGTCTCCCCGGCGAACTCGAGGAGGAGGTGGAGGTCGACGCCCTCGCTCACCGGCGGCCGGTGCGCGCCGGGCGCCCCCGCGGCGCGGGACGGCCGAGGCGCGAGAGCTGCGCGAGGCGGGCGACGAGCACCTCGATCACGAGCTCGTCGGGCCAGTCGACGCGGCCGCGAAGGTCGAGGTCGGCCCCGGCGATCAGGCCGATCGCCCGCGCCACCCGCTCGTGGCCGAGGCGCCCCGACTGCTCGAGGGCCTTGCGGGCGGGGTAGGGGGCGAGCCCGGTCGCCGACGCGGCGGCCGCCTCGTCGTGGATCTCGGCGCCGTCGAGGCGGAGCAGCGCCCCGTAGTGGCGGTGCAGCGATGCGAGCAGCTGCATCGGGTGGCGGCCGGCCCCGAACTGGCGCCCGAGCACCTCGAGGGCGCGGCCCGCATCCCCCTCGGCGATCGCGTCGGTGAGGTCCCAGGGCGTCGACTCGCCGGCGCTCCCGAGGAAGGGCTCGAGCTCCTCGACGCTCACGTGCGCGTGCTCCCCGTAGGCCGCGGCGAGCGACTCGAGGAGCGGCGCGAGGCGCGCGAGGTCGCCCCCCAGGTGGCGGTCGAGGGCGACGACCGCCTGGTTGTCGAGGCGCACGGGGGCGCCCGCGAGGTGCTCGCTGAACCACTGCTGGCGACCCCGTGCGCCGCTCGCGGGGGCGACGGCGAGCACCCGGCCGGCCGCGGCGAAGGCCTTCTGCAGCGTGGCCGTCGCCTTCTTCCCGAGGAGGGCGAAGACGAGGACCGTCGTCTCGAGGGGGTCGGCGAGGTAGGCGAGGAGCTCCTTCTGGCCGGCGGCGTCGAGGTTCGTCTCGCGCACCACGATCACCCGGCGGTCGGCGAGGAACGGTGGCGTCCGGCACGCGTCGAGCACCGCGCCGAGCGCGACGCCGTCGTCGGCCGACGGCGCCTCGTACTCCTCGATCGCGCCAGGCAGCGCCTCGATCGCGGCGAGCTCCTCGACGAGCGCGACGAGCTGCTGGGAGACGAGGCCCTCGTCCTCGCCGGCGAGCAGGTAGGCGCGCTCGGGGGTGCCGTCGGCGCGCAGGTGGCTCTCGGCCATCAGCCGACGAGCCGTTCGAGGGTGCGCGTGACGCGCAGCGCTCCGGTGACGTCGTGCACCCGCAGCACCCGGCAGCCGAGGGTGATCCCGAGGGCGAGCGCGGCCATCGTCGCCTCGCGCCGCTCGTCGATCGCGAGGTCGAGGAGCTCGCCGAGGAAGCCCTTGTTGGACGCGGAGAGCAGGAGCGGTGGGCCGAGGGCCGCGAGGCGCGCCGAGGCGCGCAGCAGGGCGAGCGACTGCGGGGTGGTCTTTCCGAGGTCGAGGCCGGCGTCGAGGATGACGCGGTCGTCCGCGAGGCCGGCGGCGCGCGCCCGCGCCAGGCGCTCGGAGAGGAAGGCCTCGACGGCGCCGACCACGTCGTCGTCGGGGTAGCGGGGGTCGGGGTCGTCGATGCGCGGGCCGATGCGGATGTGGGTCGCGACGACGCTCGCACCGTAGCGCTCGGCGACGGGCAGGTACTCCGGGTCGGCGAGGCCGCTGATGTCGTTGCCGAGCACCGCCCCCGCCTTGTAGGCGGCCTCCGCGACCCCGGCGCGGAAGGTGTCCACCGAGACGGGGAGGTCGAAGCGCTCGACGATCGCCTCGATCGCCGGGAGGACGCGGTCGATCTCCTCCTGGGGGGTCACCTCCGGCCCCGGCCCGGCGCGCACGCCGCCGACGTCGATGAGGTCGGCGCCGGCGCCGACCAGCTCCTCGGCGAGGCGCAGCGAGTCGTCGAGGGCGAAGTAGCGGCCGTGGTCGTAGAACGAGTCGGGGGTGCGGTTCACGATCCCCATCACGAGCGCGCGCGCCGAGAGGTCGTAGTGACGCGCCCCGAGGCGCAGCGGGAGCGGCCGGCCGAGGGCGAGCGGCGGGAGCCGCACGCTCAGAAGAGCTTGGAGGACAGGGCGCGCCGGTAGCGCGCCCGTCGGGGGTCCTCGGGGTCCATCGCCTCGAGGTGGTCGAGGAACTCCTGGCGGGCCGCGTCGTCGTCCTTCACGCGCTCGAGGAGGGCGTCGAGACGCGCCTCCACGCCGTCGCCGGAGGGTGCGCCGCCCTCGGCCGCGAGGCGCGCCTTGGCGGCGAGGTGGCGGCTCTCGGGCGACTCGGGGAGGCGTTGCAGAAGCGTCAGCACCTCCTCGTGCTCGCCCCGCTCGGAGAGCAGCTCGGCGAGGGCGAGGAGGGCCTGGCCGTGGTCGGGCTCGAGCTCGAGGGCTCTGCGCAGCGAGGCCTCGTCGCCGGCTGCGCTCAGCTGGTCCGCCTCGCTCGGGGCCTCGACGAGGCGGCCGACGAACTCGCGGACGGCGGCCTCACCGAGCGCGCCGACGAAGGCGTCGACCACGTTGCGGTCCTTGATCGCGAAGACGGCCGGGATCGACTGCACCTGGAAGGCGGCGGCGACCTGCGGGTTCTCGTCGATGTTCACCTTCACGAGCTCGACCGCGCCCTCGGTCTCGTCGACCACCTTCTCGATGATCGGGCCGAGCGAGAGGCAGGGCCCGCACCAGGGCGCCCAGAGGTCGACGACGACCGGGCGGGTCGCCGAGACGTCGAGGACGTCGTGCTCGAAGGAGGCGTCGGTCACGTCAGTCGGCATGCCGCCAACCTACCGTCCGCCCCGCCCCACGGCACCCGCCGCGGCCACCGCTCCGGGGCAGCGCCGGGCTGTCAGACGACGAAGTACTTCGCCTGGGGGTGGTGGCAGACGATCGCGAGGGTGGTCTGCTCGGGCTCGAGCTGGAAGCCCTCCGAGACCGTCACGCCGATCCGCTCGGCGCGTAGCAGCTCGACGACCTTCGCGTTGTCCTCGAGGCTCGGGCAGGCCGGGTAGCCGAAGGAGTAGCGCCCGCCGCGGTACTTCTGGCGGAACAGCCCGCTGAGCGAGGGGCCGTCCTCGGAGGCGTAGCCGAGCTCCTCGCGGATGCGGTGGTGCCAGAGCTCGGCGAGGCCCTCGGTCATCTCCACCGAGAGGCCGTGCAGCCCGACGTAGTCGAGGTAGCGGTCGGCGGCGAAGAGCTCGCGGGCCCGCTCGCTCGCCTTGTGCCCCATCGTCGCGAGGAAGAAGGCGGCGACGTCGGTGACCTCGTCGGTGATCGGGCGGAAGAAGTCGGCGATGCACAGGTTCGGCTCGACCGCCTGGCGAGGGAGGCTGAAGCGCAGCAGCTCGGCGGTGCGGTCGACGTCGGACCAGATGATGAGGTCGTTGCCGTCGGAGTTGGCGGGGAAGTAGCCCCACACCACCTGGGGGACGAGGACGTCGTCGGCCTTCGCCGCGTCGAGGCGGGCGCGCAGCTCGGCGCGCACTCGCGCCTTGAAGTCGGCGTCGTTCTCGTCGGCCTCGGGGCGGTAGCCCCACTGGTTGCGGAACAGCGCCGTCTCGTTCAGGTAGTCGGTGATGTCGTCGAGGGGGATCCCCTTCGCCACCCGCGTCCCGGTGAAGGGGGGCACGAAGAGCGGGTTGTCGGTAGCGACGCTCGTCGAGCGCACCGGCGCGGCGTCCTCGGGGCGGGGGCGCTGGCTCTTTCGGGGCGGCAGCACCCGCCCGCCCGGGGCGCGCCCGAAGTCGGGGTCCTCGACCCCCTGGTCGCGCAGCTCCATCAGCCGCTCGAGGACCCGCAGCCCCTCGAAGGCGTCGCGCCCGTAGAAGAGGCGCCCCTTGTAGACCGCGCGCAGGTCGCGCTCGACGTAGCTGCGGGTGAGGGCGGCACCGCCGAGGAGCACGGGCAGCTTGTCGACGCCGCGGCGGTTCATCTCCTCGAGGTTCTCGCGCATGATGAGCGTCGACTTCACGAGCAGCCCGCTCATCCCGATCGCGTCGGCGGCGACCTCCTCGGCGCGCTGCAGCATGTCGCTGATCGGCACCTTGATGCCGAGGTTGTGCACCTCGTAGCCGTTGTTGGTGAGGATGATGTCGACGAGGTTCTTGCCGATGTCGTGCACGTCGCCCTTCACCGTGGCGAGGACGACCCGCCCGCGTCCCCCGCTCTCGCTGCGCTCCATGTGCGGCTCGAGGTGGGTGACGGCGGCCTTCATCGTCTCCGCGGACTGGAGGACGAAGGGGAGCTGCATCTCTCCCGAGGCGAAGAGCTCGCCGACCTCCTTCATCCCGACGAGGAGCGTGTCGTTCACGATGTCGAGCGCCGCGGTCCCCGCGGCCAGCGCCTCGTCGAGGTCGTCCTCCAGCCCGACGCGGTCGCCGTCGACGATGCGCCGCGAGAGGCGCTGCTCGACCGGCCAGCCGCTGCGGTCCTCGGCGGCCGCCGAGGAGTGGCTCGCGCCGGAGAAGTGCTCGATCAGCGAGGAGAGCGGGTCGTAGCCCTCGCGTCGCCGGTCGTAGATGAGGTCGAGGCAGAGCTCGCGGGCCTGCTCGTCGATGCGGTGCAGCGGCAGGATGCGCGCCGCGTGCACGATCGCCGCGTCGAGCCCCGCCTGCACGCACTCGTGCAGGAAGACCGAGTTGAGGACCTGGCGGGTGGCGGCCGAGAGGCCGAAGGAGACGTTCGAGAGGCCGAGGACGGTGTGCACCCCGGGCAGCTCGGCCTTGATGCGCCCGATCGCCTCGATGGTCTCGATCCCGTCGCGGCGGCTCTCCTCCATCCCCGTCGAGAGCGGCAGCGCGAGCGGGTCGAAGAAGAGGTCCTCGGGGGAGAGGCCGTAGCGGCCGACGGCGAGGTCGTGGATCGCCCTCGCGGCCCGCACCTTCCAGTCCGCGGTGCGCGCCTGGCCCTCCTCGTCGATGCAGGTGCAGACGACCGCCGCTCCGTGCTCCGCGGCGAGGGAGAGGAAGGCGTCGAGGCGGGTGCCCGGCGCGTCGCCGTCCTCGAGGTTGACCGAGTTGAGGATGCTCCGCCCGCCGAGCCACTCGAGGGCGGTGCGCACCACGTCGGACTCGGTGGAGTCGATCATCACCGGCACCGAGCACTGCGTCGCGAGGCGGGAGACGACCTCGCCGATGTTCGCCAGGCCGTCCGCGCCGGTGTAGTCGACGCACACGTCGATGACGTGCGCGCCCTCCTTCACCTGGTCGCGGGCCATCGCCGTCGTGGTGTCGAAGTCACCGGCGAGCATCGCCTCGCGAAAGCGCAGCGAGCCGTTCGCGTTGGTCCGCTCCCCGACGACGAGGAAGGAGGTCTCCTGGGCGAAGGGGACGAAGCTGTAGAGCGAGGTCGCGCCCGCCTCGTGCACGACCGGGCGGGAAGGCGAGGCGAGGCCGCCGCAGCGCTCGACGACGGCGCGCATGTGCGCCGGGGTCGTGCCGCAGCAGCCGCCGACCACCGAGACGCCGAGCTCGCCGGCGAAGGTGAAGAGGTGCTCGGCGAGCTCGTCGGGGGTGAGGTCGTAGTGCATCTTGCCCTCACGCACACTCGGCAGACCCGCGTTCGGCTGCGCGGAGATGGGGATCCGGGAGTGCGCCGTGAGGTGGCGGAGCGGCTCGTACATCTCTGCGGGGCCGGTCGCGCAGTTGAGGCCGATGACGTCGGGGCGCATCGCCTCGAGGGCGCAGAGGGCGGCGGCGATCTCGGTGCCCGGCAGCATCCGCCCGGTGAGCTCGATCGTCACCTGTACCTGCAGGGGGACCTCACGGCCGACGTTGCGCATCGCTCGGCGGGCCCCGATGATCGCCGCCTTCGCGGAGAGCAGGTCGAAGCTCGTCTCGATGAGCAGCAGGTCGACGCCCCCTTCGAGGAGGCCGTCGGCCTCCTCCTGGTACGCGTCGCGGAGCGCCGCGAAGGGGATCTGGCCGAGCGTCGGGAACTTGGTCCCGGGGCCGATCGCGCCGGCGACGAAGCGGGGGCGGTCCGGGGTCGTGTAGCCGTCGGCGACCTCGCGGGCGAGCTCGGCGGAGCGTCGCGCCAGGGTGTGCGCCTGGTCGGCGATGCCGTAGTCGGCGAGCACCACCGAGAACGCGCCGAAGGAGTTCGTCTTCACCGCGTCGACGCCGACCTCGAGGAAGGAGCGGTGGATGTCCTGCACGACGTCGGGGCGGGTGAGGACGAGGTGCTCGTTGCAGCCCTCGAGCGACGGCCCTCCGAAGTCGTCGGCCGAGAGCTCGCGCAGCTGCAGGTTGGTGCCGGTCGCGCCGTCGTAGATGAGGACGCGCTCACCGAGCAGGGAGAGGTAATCGTGCACCTCGGCACGTTACCGGTCCACCTCAGCCGGGCTGGACACCTCCGCTCTTCGTCGAAACCGGCGTGTTCGCTGCAGCACCTCTCGCGAGTGAGCGGCTGTATCGCTCTGGCTGCGCGATCGGAAATTCACGGGCCACGACTTTGCGGAAAGAGGTCGCCGCTCTAGATCGAACGAAGCGCTACTGGAAATCGTAATGAAACCCGCTATACTTGCTTTGGAACAAGCGAATTGCGTTGCGCTCCGACAATTGGTGTGGCGTCGTCGCCCTCTTTGCATTGGGAGTCAACTTGCATCGCTTTTTCTATTTGAGTCGTTCGCGCCCCGCGCCTGAAAGCGGCCGTGGCCATGCGCGACTGCGCCTGCGGGCCCTCGGTGTCGTCGCTGGCCTCGGGGCCCTCGTCGGTACTTCCCTCGTGGTGGCACCGCTCGCGGCCTCCGCGGCGACGGCCGTCTTCAACACGGGCGTCACGCTGCAACTGCCGGCGAACGCCAACACCTCCTCGCCCAGCGCTTTCTTCAGCAACATCAGCTGTGCTTCGGTCGGGAACTGCGTGGCGGTCGGCCAGTACACCGACACCGCCAATAACCAGCAGGGCTTGGCCGTCGCCGAGACAGGCGGTACCTTCGCCACCGCCGTCGAGGTCGCCCTCCCCGGCAACGCAATGGCGACCGCCAGAGCCCAGACCGCCTCGCTCAACGGCGTCAGCTGCTCGAGCGTCGGCAACTGCTCCGCAGTCGGCAACTACACCGATTCCACGGGTTCTGAGCAGACGATGGCGGTCACCATCGCGAACGGGACCGCCGCGACAGCCGTCGAGGCCTCCCTCCCCGCCAACGCATTCGCCACTGTCGGCCAGCAGTTCGCCGAGCTTGACGCGGTCAGCTGCTCGAGTGTCGGCAACTGCACCGCTGTCGGTGACTACGCCATCGCTCCTTCGAACCAGCAGGCGATGTCGCTCAACGAGACCTCGGGCGGCTGGTCGACCGCCGTCGAGGTCGCCAGCCCCGCGTCGACTTCGACGAACCCCACCGGCACCCTCCACTCCATCAGCTGCACCAGCGCAGGCAACTGCACAGCGGTCGGTAACTACGCGGACACCGCCAGCACCCTGTCGCTGATGGTCGCCACGCAAAACGGCGGCTCCTTCGGCGCCGCTGCGCTCGTGGCGCCTCCCTCCGCCGCTCCCTCGAGCCAGCGGACCGCCAACTTCACGGGGGTCAGTTGCCCGAGCGCCGGTAACTGCACCGCCGTTGGCTTCTTCACCGACGCGGCGGGCGATTTCGAGCCGCTGACGTCGACGCAGAGCTCGGGGACCTTCGCGCCGTCGGTGCAGCTCGGCCTTCCGTCCAATGCCGTGAGCATCCCCGGCGATCAGGCCGCCACGATGAACGGCGTCAGCTGCACGAGCCCAGGGAACTGCACCGCGGTCGGGGGCTACACCCTCGACGCCACCTTTGACGGAGCCTCGATGATGGCGACGGAGACCTCCGGTACCTTCGCTACCCCCACTGCGCTCGTGGCGCCGGCGAACGCGACCACGGTCGCCATGAGCGAGTTCTCCTCACCGGCGGCAATTTCCTGTCCCGTCTCGGGAGTCTGCACGGCCGCCGGTGAGTACAACGACACCAGCACGCCGATCAAGACGCTGCCGTTGGCGTTCACCTCTCTCGCACAGCTCGCCCTCACGACCTCGAGCCTTCCGGCCGCGACCACCGGCGTGAGCTATTCCTCCTCGCTCGCCACTTCGGGCGGTTCGGGCAACTTCAGCTACTCGGTCAGCTCAGGGTCACTCCCCGCTGGTCTCAGCTTGAGCTCGGCAGGGGTGATCTCCGGGACGCCGACCGCGGTCGGCGCCTCGCCGGTGACCTTCAAGGTCTCTGACAACGGACCGCCGGCACAGTCGGCGACCGCGGCGCTCTCGCTCGCCGTTGTGGCGGGCAGCGCGCCCCTCCCCGTTGGTATCAGCGCTTCGTCTGTCGGCACGCCGACGACCGGCACCGTGGTCGCCGGTCTCGCGACCACGCTGAAGGCGACCGACTCCAACGGTTCGGCGACCCTCACGATTCCCCCCGGCGCATTGCCGCCGGGCACGGTCGTCAGCCTCTATCCGATCCTCGTCAGCACGACGCTCGCCAGTGAACTGCCCAAGGGTAAGGGCTACGAGCTCGGCTTCGCGATCTCGTGGGTCACGCCGTCCGGCACCTCGCCGCCCGCGAGCAAGCCGATCAGACTGGTGGTGCTCGACAAGACGATCCACCGTGGCGACTCCATCTACCAGGTCGTCCCCACGGGCCTGCACCTGAACGCCACTGCGACCCACTCCGGCATGACCACCATCCCCTTCAGCTACGACCCCGCCTTCGTCATCGCCGCGACGCCCAGGGCCGGCCTCGTGCGGACCGTGGGCAAGATCAAGTCGCCCAAGCAGGTGACGATGATGTTCAGTTGCCGGGCCGGCGTCCTCTGCCAGGGCACGGCGGCGCTGACGGTGGCCCGTAACCACATGGTCGGCAAGCACATGGTCGTCCGTCACGTGGCGCTCGCCACCGCCAAGGTGTCGCTCGGTGCCGGGAAGAATGGCCGCGTCGCCTTCCGTCTCACGCCGGCGGGCGTCACGAGCTTTGCGAACAGCGGCTCGTTCACCTACTACCGGATGAGCGTCGTCGCCCGCATCCAGGGCGCGAAGGTGGCCGTCTTCCCGGCCGCGGTGCGGTAGGTCAGCGGGAGGACACGAAGAGGTAGCTGTGTCGCTGCCGACGGAGCGGACGATCTGTCCGTTCCGTCGGCAGTTGCGCGTCGCGGGGCTCGGTCAGCGACCCGTCCCCGTGGGCTTCGAGACGAGCACCGCCGCGAGGCCCGCGGGATCGTCCGCGCCGGCGCGCTGTGCCGCCGCCCATCGGGCGCAGTGGCGGGCGAGCGGCGGCGGGAAGCGCCAGCGCAGCAGCTGGCGCTCGGCCTCGTCCGCGCTCTCGCCGAGCTCGAGGAGGCTGAGGGCGAGCTGGCGGCCGCGCCGGGCGAGCGCGTCGAGGGGGAGCGCCGGGCTCTTCGAGGAGAGGAGCGCGGCGTGCTCCGCGGCGAGACCCTCGGGGAGACGCGCCGCGAGGCGTGCCGGCAGTGGCGGGAGGTGGCGGCGCACGGCGAGGGTGCCCGCGCCGCGCACCGCGGCGAGGCGGAAGTCGACGGCGCGGGCGACGGCACGCAGCAGCGGCCCGTGGCGTCCGGGGTGCTGGCCGAGGCCGAGCGCGAAGGCGAGCTCGGCGACCTCGGGCTCACAGCCCGCGGGCAAGGCGTCGAGGCGCGCCGCGAGCAGGCCGAGGAGGAGGGTCGTCGAGGGGCCGAGGAAGGGGAGCCAGTAGCGGGTCACGTAGCTCGAGCGGGGATCGACGCCGGCGACCTCGCCGACGGGGTCCTCCCAGGCGAGCAGCCGGAAGGTCGAGCCGAAGTGGAAGCCATCGAGCGACGTCGCCATCGCATCCTCCTTCGCGGTGCGAGCCGGTCGGCCCGGCCGCGAGAGAGGATCGCCGGGGTCGCTACCTCGCGACCTACCGGCGACGAGATCAGCCGGTGACCTTGGAGATATCGATCGTCGAGGCGGTGGCTGGCGGGCTGATCGAGACGTGCTCGCCCCACTTGGTGAACTTCGTCGAGCCGGAGCCGGCGGAGTCGGTCTCGTCCTCCTCGACGGGGAGGGTGGCCCCCTTGGCCTGCAGCTTCACGGTGTCGGAGAGCTTCGGCGCGGTCGAGGTGGCGGCGACGGTCCACTTCAAGATGTAGAGCGGGCTCGTCCCGGCCTGACCGGTCGTGAGCGCCGTGCCGGTCGCGTTCGGGAGGATGCTGGCGACGGCGGCGATCGTCGTCTCGGTCTTCAGCTGGGTGTACTCGCTGGTGCCGGACTTCACCGAGATCCAGAGCTTGCCGACCTTCTTCACCTGCGCGGCGGTGAGGCCGATCAGCGAGGTGAGGCCCGTCGAGTTGCCCCCGATGTAGGCGGCCTTGTCGGTGACCTTCACCGTCGCCTGCGCCTTGCCCGACGTCACCGACTCCATCCCGGTCTTGGCGCCGAGATCGGCGACGACCTTGTTGCTGGTCTTGCCCGAGACGGCGGCGACGACGATGTGCACCCCGGACTCGCCGGCGATCGCCTTCTTCGCCGCGCCGAGCACCGAGGTCGCGGTGGGGGCGGAGGCCCCGGCGGGGAGCGCCGAGAGCGAGAGGGCGCCGGCGAGGCCGAGCGCGAGCGAGGTGGCTAGGGATCTGCGCATGCGAGCAAGCTATCGGCTCCGCCCCGTGCCGCAGGCCGCAGCGACAGCGTCTTCTCGCCGCACGTACCATCGGCGCGACCGAGGAAGGGGGGCGCCGTGGGGAGCCTGGAAGACCTGCAGCAGGCGGGGAGCGCCTTCGGCGAGCTCGTCGCCGGCACGAGCGCCGCACAGCTCGCCGCGGCGACGCCCTGCAGCGAGTGGGACGTGCGCGCGCTGCTCAACCACGTCGTCACCGGTACGCAGTGGTTCACGACGATGCTGCGTGCCGAGCCCGCGCCCGACCGCAGCGTCGACCAGCTCGGCGAGGACCCGGCGGCGGCCTACCGGGCGGCGCTCGGAGAATTCGTCGGCGCGCTCGGCGAGCCGGGGGCGCTCGAGGCCAGCTACGAGGGGCACCGCCTCGGCGCCGTGAGCGGCGCTCGCCTCGCGGCGATGCGGACCAACGAGTACATGGTGCACGGCTGGGACCTCGCGAACGCCACCGGGCAGTCGGCGGCGGTGCTTCCCGAGGCGCTCGTGCCGGGCTGCATCGCCCTCTACGAGGAGATGCTCGCCGGCCGGCCACGCGAGCCCGGCGGCGCTTTCGGCGTCCCCGTCGAGCTCGCCGCGGACGCGCCGCCCCTCGACCGCCTCGCCGCCTTCTTCGGTCGCACGCCCCGCTGAGCCACGGGCCGGGGGCGGCCGGGCACGGGCCTGCCCGCGCGCCCGCTCAGTGGATGAGCGTCGTGCGGTTGGCGATCGCCACCTTCGGCACCTCGTCGGCGGGGGTGAAGCCGAGCACCTGGGCGTAGAAGGAGAGCTCGGCCTCGGCGACGGCGATGATCGTCTCGGCGCGCCGAAAGCCGTGCTGCTCGCCGGGGAAGGCGAGGTAGGCGGTCGCGATCCCCCTCCTGCGGAGCGCGTCGTACATCTCCTCGGTCTGGGCCGGCGGGACGACCGCGTCCTCCATGCCCTGGAAGAAGATCACCGGGCTCGAGAGCTGCTCGGCGTGGTGGATCGGCGAGCGCTCGGCGTAGGTCTCGGCCGCGGCGGGGTAGGGGCCGACCAGCTTCTCCAGGTAGTTCGCCTCGAACTTGTGGGTGTCGCGCGCCAGCGCGCTGAGGTCCGAGACCCCGTAGTAGCTCGCCCCCGCGGCGAAGACGCGGTGGAAGGTGAGCGCGCACAGCGTCGTGAAGCCGCCGGCGCTGCCGCCGTGGATCACCAGCTTGTTGCGGTCGACGCGCCCCTCCTTCGCGAGGTGGCGGGCCGCCGCGATGCAGTCCTCGACGTCGGCGATGCCCCAGCCGCCGGCGAGCTCCTCGCGGTAGGCGCGCCCGTAGCCGGTGCTGCCCCGGTAGTCGACGTCGACGACGGCGAAGCCGCGGCTCGTCCAGAACTGGATCTTCAGGTCGAAGAGCGCGCTCGCCTGTGCGGTGGGGCCGCCATGGCTCTGCACGATGAGGGGAGGGCGGGCACCGAAGGGGCCGATGTACTCGGCGTTGCGCGGGCCGTAGAAGAGCGCGTGCGCCCGCCCGCCCCCCGTCGTCGGGAACTCGATGGCGCGCGGCACGGAGAGGTAGTCGACGGCGACGGTGGCGGCGCGGCTCTCGCGCAGCACCTGGCTGCGCCCCGACTCGGCGACGGCGACGACGGCGAGGGGGAGCGTCGGCGAGCCGCACAGGGCGACCACCCCCTCCTCGGTGGCGGCGAGCGAGTGCACCGACTTGTACTCGAGGGGAAGCGGCGAGAAGGCCCCCTTCTCGATCACCCCGAGCTCGTCGCCGCCGGGGCTCGCGCACACCGCGAGCAGCCGCCCCGTCGGCGTGAAGGCGAAGGAGGACTGGCCGAAGACCCAGTCGGGGCCGCCGAACTCGGCGGGGAGCGGGGCGAGGCCAGAGCCCTCCTCGTCGTAGAGGTTCCAGAAGCCCGAGTCGTCCGAGAGGTAGTGCAGCACCCCCTCCGGCGAGAAGCGGGGCTGGGAGATGGAGATCCCCGGCCCGCCGGCGACGAGGCGCGGCGCGACGAGGCGCAGCGCGCTGTCGAGCTCGCCGAGGTAGACGGCGCTCTCGTCCCAGGGCATGTGCGGGTCGTCCCAGGTGAGGTAGGCGAGGCGGCGGCCGTCGGGGGAGAGGCGGGGGGCGGCGTAGAAGTCGTGGCCCTCGGCGAGGACGGTGACCGGGCCGAGGCCGTCGGTGGGCACCGCGACGAGGTCGTTCTCCACCCCCGAGGCGCCGCTCACCCCCTCCATCTGGTGCCGCTCGCGCACGCAGATCACGTGCGCCCCGTCGGGGGTGACGACGGGGTCCGCGTAGCGCACGGCGCGCGCCACCGCGGGGGCCTCGGTGATCGGCCGCGGCTCGCCGCCGGGGCGCAGGCGGTAGAGGCGCTGGTCGGAGAAGTTCGAGAAGTAGAGCTCCCCGCCGTGCAGCGCGTAGCAGAGGCCCCCGTACTCGTGCACCAGGCTGCGCGCCGAGTAGCCCTCGGGGAGGAGCTCCTCCTCGGCTGTGCCGCTCAGGCTGCGCCGCATGAGCACGTTGCGCGCCCCCTCGGAGGGGCGGAGCTCGTTCCAGTAGCAGTAGCCGTCCGCCGCGAGGACCTGGGAGAGGCCGACCGCCTCCTGCACGAGCAGCTCGGCACTGATCGGGGAGCTCCAGGATCCGTACGGTGCGGTTCTCGCCATGCCCCTCCTTGTCGGGGTCAGTCTCGCACCGGCGCATCCCCCCGGCGCCGCTCCCTTCGGTCAGGCCAGGGCGGGCAGGACCTCGCCGGCGAAGCGTTCGACCGCCTCGAGCCCCTCCGCGAGGGGGGTCTCGCCGAGGAGGGGGTTGTAGACGAGGTAGTTGCAGCCGGTCGCTTCGCGCATCGCGGCGATCTGCTCGATCACGGTCTCGGGCGAGCCGATCGCCCCCCAGCCGCTCGCGACGGCCTGCGCGGCGTCCTCGGGGAGGGTGACGTTGCGCACCCGGCTGATCGTGCGCTTGGCGCCCTGCCAGTGCGAGAGGTAGTCGAGGTGGGCGAGGTGGGCGGCGAGCGCCCGGTCGGCGCGCTCGTAAGCGGTGCGGTCGTCGGCGGCGACGACGACGAAGCGCAGGAGGCCGATCTTGCGCCCGGCGAGTTCCCCCGCGGCGTGCGCGTGGTAGCTCTCGACCTGCGCGGCGACGCGTTCGAGCGAGCCCTGGAAGATCGTGTGGTAGCCCTGCGCGGCGACGAACGGGACGCTCTCGAGGTTGCTCGTCGGGTACCAGATCGGCGGGTGCGGGCGCTGCAGCGGAGCGAGCGCCATCGGGACGCGGTCGTAGCTGAAGTGCTCGCCCTCGTGGGAGAGCTCCTCCTCGCTGAGCCCGCGGAGCAGGATCGCGAGCGTCTCCTCGAAGCGGCTGCGGCTCTCCTCCATCTCGATGCCGAAGAAGTTCATCTCGACGCTCGAGACCCCCCGCCCGATGCCGAGCTCGAGGCGGCCCCCGCTCAGCTGGTCGAGCATGCAGACCTCCTCGATGAGCCGCAGCGGGTCGTAGAGGGGGAGCACGTAGCAGAGCGGGCCGAGGCGGATCCGCGAGGTCACCGTCGCCGCCGCGGCGAGCAGCAGCGCCGGCGAGGGCGCGAGTGACAGGGGCGTGCCGTGGTGCTCGGCGGCGTGGTAGCAGAAGTAGCCCGCCTCGTCGGCCGCCCTGAGGAGGGCGAGGCGGTCACGGTAGACCGCGGCGGCGTCAGCGCCGCGGCGCTCGACGTGGTCGAAGATCCCGAACTCCACTCCTGTCCCCCTTCCCGGGCTGCCCGGCGCTCAGCGCACGCCGAGCAGGTCGACCACGAACACGAGCGTCTCGTTCGGCCCGATCACGCCGCCCGCCCCGGAGGGGCCGTAGGCGAGGGAGGGCGGGATCGTGAGGCGCCGGCGGCCGCCGACGCGCATCCCCCGCACCCCCTCCTCCCAGCCCGGGATGACGTGGCCGGCCCCGAGGGGGAAGTCGAAGGGCTCGTTGCGGTCCCAAGAGGAGTCGAACTCCTTGCCGGAGGACCAGGAGACGCCCACGTAGTGGACGACGACGCTCTTGCCCGGCGTCGCCGCGTCGCCCTCGCCGACGACGAGGTCCTCGTGCTCGAGGGCGCTCGGCGGCGCGCTGTCGGGGATCGCGATCTCGGGCTTGTCGTCGTTGGCCATGGGGCCAACGTAGAGCAAAGGGCCCCCGGGCCGTCGGTGCGGCGCGGCGTGGGCGCCGCACCGCACCTCAGCGCCGGGAGCGGTTCTCGGAGATGACGAGGGCGACCGCGCCGACGACGAGGGTGCCGCCGAGGAGGGTCGCCGGCCGCACCTGCTCGGAGAGGATGAGCCAGCCGAGGAAGACGGCGATGATCGGGTTCACGTAGGCGTAGGTGCCGACGACCGAGGTCGGGAGGCGCCGCAGGGCATCGCTGTAACAGGTGAGGGCGAGGATCGAGCCCGGGCCGATCAGGTAGGCGAGGGCGAGCCAGGAGCGCAGGCTCACCGCCCCGAGGTCGAGGTGGGCGAGCTCGCCACTCGCCGCGGCGGCGCCGGCGAGCGCCACGGCGCCGGCGAGCATCTGGTAGGTGGTGGTGGTGGCGAGCGGGTGCGCCGGGTGCGGGAGGCGGCGGATGCAGAGCGAGCCGACCGCCCAGCTGAGGCTCGCGCCGAGCACCGTGACGATGCCGGCCGGGGAGGAATGGTGGCCACCGGGCGAGGCGAGCACCCCGACACCGGCGAAGCCGACGACGAGTGCGGCGAGGGTGCGCGGCGCCGGCGCGGCGCGGCTGACGAGGCGCTCGCCGGCGATCATGAACAGCGGCACGGTGGCGACGAGGAGGGCAGCGAGCCCCGACGAGATGCGGGTCTCGGCCCAGCTGACGCCGCCGTTGCCGCCGGCGAGCATCAGCACGCCGGCGAGCGCGCAGCTCGCGAGCTCGCGCCCGCTCGGCCGCGCCCGCCGCCCGACGGCGCCCGCGTCGTGCGCCCCCCGGCCCGTGACGAAGGGGAGCAGCACGAGGCCGGCGACGAAATAGCGGATCGCCGCCATCGTGAAGGGGGGAGCGGCTCGTCGGCGACGCGGATCGCGAGGTAGGTGGAGCCCCAGACGACGTAGACGACGCTGAGGGGGAGCCAGCCGGCGAGGTCCCGTCGGGCCGCGCTGCCGGCGAGCGGCGGCGCCCCGATCTCAGGTGACGTCATCGAGGTGCACCAGCCGGCGGCGCGGCCGCGCCGGACGGCTCGTCCCCGCGGCGTCGCCGTCGCGCTCGCCGATCGCGAGCGCACCGATCGCCACCCGCCCCTCGGGGACGCCGAGGCCGGCGAGGATCTCGTCGGCCTCCCCGTGGAGCTGGAAGAAGAGCCCGCCGAGGCCGGCGTCCTCGGCCGCGAGCAGGACGAGCATCGCCGCGAAGGAGGCGTCGACGATCCAGTAGGGCACCGGCCACTCGCGAGCGGGTCGGCCGCCGAGGCGCGACGAGGCCTTGTCGGGCTCGGCGTAGCGGCGGGTGTAGGCGGCGGGGTCGGCGAAGGGCACGACGACGAGCGGCGCCGCCATCAGCCCCGCGGCCTCGGGTGCCTGCTCGCGCCATTCGACTGCGGAGGCGAGCTCCCAAAACCGTGCCCGACGCTCTGCGCGCACGAGCGCGAGGAGCTCGACGCCCTGGGAGAAGCCGGCGCTCGGCGCGCTCGCGGCGAACGCGAGCAGCTGGGAGACGAGCGCCTCGTCGAGGGGGGTGGGCCGGAAACGCCGGGTCATCCGGCGGCCGTCGATCGCCTCGTGGAGCTCCATCGCGGGAACCTAGCAACTCCGCGTCGACGTCTTCGCCGGCCGTTCGGGAATTCCTGACCCGCCGGGTAGTGTTTCTTTACGCGAGCGACGCAGTGGCGCGACGCGCCGGCGCGTGAAGGGAGTGTCCAGCGGTGGCGAGCTTCAGGGACCTGTTGAACGAGGCGAAGGCCCAGATCCGAGAGGTGGACCCGGTCGAGGCCGAGGCGCACCTCGGGACGGCGACCTTCCTCGACGTGCGCGAGCCCGACGAGTTCGAGCAAGGCGCGCTGCCCGCCGCGGTGCACATCCCCCGCGGCCACCTCGAGTCCCAGGTCGAGGGGCGCCTCACCGACAAGTCGGTGCCGGTCGTCGTCTACTGCGCCGGCGGGACGCGCTCCGCCTTCGCCGCGAAGACCCTGCAGGAGCTCGGCTACGAGGACGTCGTCTCGATGGCCGGGGGCTTCAACCGCTGGAAGGACGAGGGGCGTGAGTGGTCCGCCCCGCGCGTCCTCGACGCTGACCAGCGCAACCGCTACCAGCGCCACATCCTGCTCCCCGAGGTCGGCGAGGCGGGCCAGCAGAAGCTGCTCGACTCGAAGGTCCTCCTCCTCGGCGCGGGCGGCCTCGGCTCACCCGCCGCGATGTACCTCGCGGCGGCCGGTGTCGGCACGATCGGCATCCTCGACATGGACGTCGTCGACGCCTCGAACCTGCAGCGGCAGATCCTCCACAACATGGACCGCATCGGCGAGCGCAAGGTCGACTCCGCGAAGAAGACGCTCACCGCGATGAACCCCGACGTCATCGTGCAGACCCACGACGTGCGCCTCGGGGCCGACAACATCGTCGAGCTCTTCGAGCAGTACGACCTCGTCGTCGACGGCACCGACAACTTCCCGACGCGCTACCTCGTGAACGACGCCTCGCTCGTCACCCGCACCCCGGTGGTGCACGGCTCGATCTTCCGCTTCGACGGCCAGGTCACGGTGTTCAGCCCCTACGTCGGCCCCTGCTACCGCTGCAACTACCCCGAGCCGCCGCCTCCCGAGCTCGCGCCGAGCTGCGCGGAGGCGGGGGTCCTCGGGGTGCTGTGCGGGATCATCGGCTCCCTCCAGGCGGTCGAGGCCGTGAAGATGCTGCTCGGCCTCGGCGACCCGCTCGTCGGGCGGATCCTCGCCTACGACGCGCTCGATGAGGAGTTCCGGACCTTCAAGTCCCGGCGCGACCCCGCCTGCCCGGCCTGCGGCGAGGGTGCGGAGATCGTCATCGCCGAGTACGACCAGCTCTGCATGCCGCACGTGAAGGAGCCACCGACCGCGGCGTGAAGGGCTTGGCCCGTCCTTCCTGTCTCCCTCGGGCGGGTGACGGACGATCCCAGTGATTCACCGAGGCACGATGCACCCAACGCGGCGAGCCTCAACCGGACATCCCGCGCGCACCAGGGAGAAGAAGCGCCGTTCAGCCGGCGCCGATCTCTGGGCGACGTGGTCGACGATCACGCACCCGTGGTGTGCCCCGAATCGACCGCACCGCACCCCGAACGGCGACGCGCCGGCCCGGTAGTGAGGGCAACGACGACGAGCCCGCGCGTCGGCCTCGCGCTCGGTTCGCGGAGGGCCGGCCGCCCTCGACCGGGCCACACGGCCGCGGCGAGGTCGCTGTCGATTTCGTCGCGGTTCGCCCGTCACTTCAATGCCAGACTCGAAACGCGATCCGAAAGGACGACAGCCATGCGCTACACACTCCTGCTCCACTACCCCGAGCCGAGCGCCGAGGAGCTCGCACCCGAGGCGCTCGCCGAGGCGATGCGCGCCTTCCAGGCGTACGCGAAGGCGCTCGACGACGCCGGCGTGCTCGCGAGCGCCGAGGTGCTCCAGCAGTCGAACGCGACCACCACCGTCACCCTCGTGAACGGCGAGTTCGTCGTCCAGGACGGCCCGTTCGCCGACACGAAGGAGCGCCTCGGCGGCACGTTCGTCATCGATGTCGCGGACCTCGACGCGGCGATCGAGTGGGCGCGACAGGCGCCGTCGGTCTCGTGGGGCCCCGTGGAGATCCGACCGACGGCGACCCGCTACGTGGACGGCTCGTGGCAGGGCGCACAGCCGGTCCGGTGACCGTGGACGACTCCCGCGCCGCCGCGGCACGTGCCGCGCGGGAGTCCTACGGCCGGCTGGTGGCGCTGCTCGCGGCTTCGACTCGAGACATCGCCCTTGCCGAGGACGGTCTCGCCGACGCCTTCGAGCGGGCGCTGCGCACCTGGCCGACGACCGGCGTCCCCGAGAACCCGCAGGGGTGGCTCATGACCGTTGCCCGCAACCGCATCCGCGACCTGCTCGCCTCCGCCGCCGTGCGCAGCGCAGCGCCGCTCGAGGAGCACGAGCACGGCGCCACCACGCTCGCCGACCCCGACCCCGAGGCGATCCCCGACAGGCGCCTGGAGCTGCTCTTCGCGTGCGCGCACCCGGCCATCGATCCGGCGGTGCGCACCCCGCTCATGCTGCAGGTCGTGCTCGGCTTCGACGCCGACCGCATCGCTCGCGTCTTCGGACTGCAGCCCCCGGCGATGGCACAGCGCCTCGTCCGGGCCAAGCGCCGCATCCGCGACGCGGGCATCCCGTTCCGGGTGCCGGACCGCGCCGAGCTGCCCGCGCGCCTCCCCGCGGTGCTCGAGGCCATCTACGGCGCCTACGCGATCGACTGGCTCGACCAGCACGAACGGATCCGCGAATCGATCGCCGACGAGGCGCGGTGGCTCGCGGTGCTGACCGCGAGCCTGCTCGACTCCGAGCCCGAGGCGTGGGGCCTCGCCGCCCTGCTCACCCTCGCGCAGTCCCGCGCGCCCGCCCGAACGGGTCGCCCGTGGCCCCCGCTCGACGAGCAGGACACCTCCTTGTGGGACCGCGCCCTGATCGCCGAGGGGGAGGCGCTGCTGCGGCGCGCGCACGCGCTCGGCGCCCCCCTCGGGCGCTTCCAGCTCGAGGCCGCGATCCAGTCCGCGCACTGCGATCGGGCCCGGACCGGGGCCGTCGACCGCGCGACGATCGTGCAGCTCTACCGCGGGCTCGTCGCGATCGCGCCGACGACCGGAGCGCTGCAGGCCCTCGCGGCGCTCACCGCGCCCGCCGTGTGAGGCTCGGGGGAAGCCTCGTCGGACGGTTCCCTTGACAAGCCCCTGCTCGTCTGTAGGATACTGCGTATTCTCTTACGTGTCCTACTAAACCAGTTGCCGCGCTCGCGGCGAAGGATGGTGTGCCCGGGATGAGCCTGCTCGAACTGCATCAGATCTCGAAGTCCTACGGTGAGGGTGCCACCGCCGTGCGTGCCCTCGAGGAGATCGACCTCTCGGTGGAGGAGGGCCACCTCGTCGCGGTCATGGGGCCGAGCGGCTCGGGGAAGTCGACGCTGCTCACGATCGCCGGCAGCCTCGAGGAGCCGACGAGCGGCGAGGTGCACGTCGGCGGGGCGGCGCTCTCCTCGATGTCGCGCAACGACAAGGCGCGCCTTCGCCGGCGGACGATCGGCTACGTCTTCCAGGACTTCAACCTCCTCCCGGGGCTCACCGCCGCGGAGAACGTCGCCCTCCCCCTGGAGCTCGACGGCGTCCCGGCGCGCAAGGCGCAGCAGGCGGCGATCGCGGCCCTCGAGCAGCTCGGGTTGGCCGATCGCGCCGGGCACTACCCCGATCAGCTCTCCGGGGGGGAGCGCCAGCGGGTGGCGATCGCCCGCGCCGTCGTCGGCGAGCGGAAGATCCTCCTCGCCGACGAGCCGTCGGGCGCCCTCGACTCGCTCAACAGCGAGGCGGTGATGCGGATGATCCTCGACGCGTGCAAGCGCGGCGTGGCCGCGATCGTGGTCACCCACGACGCGCACCTCGCCTCGTGGGCGGACCGGGTGATCTTCATCCGCGACGGGCGAGCCGTCGACGACATCGCCCCCGACCTTGCCGAGTCCTCCCTCGCGTCGCCCCGCGCGTAGCGCGACCGAACGCACGATTCCGAAGGAGCCCCGATGACCACCGCTGTCTTCGCACCCCTCGCCGAATCCCGCCCCGCCGATGGTGGCGCGCCGGCCCGTCGTGCCGTCGTCCGCTGGGCGTGGCGCCTCTTCCGACGCGAATGGCGTCAGCAGTTCCTGATCCTCGCCCTCATCACCGTCGCGGTCGCGGCGACGATCGTCGGCTCGTCGGTGGCGACCAACAACCCGCCGGCCAAGAGCTCGGACTTCGGCAGCGCACAGGACGCCGCCTCGTTCAGGGCCTACGACGCGCAGACGGCGACCGCGGTCGCCGGCCTCGAGCACCGCTTCGGCCGCGTCGAGCTGATCGAGAACGAGACGCAGTCGATCCCGGGATCGATCAACACCTACCAGATCCGCGCGCAGGACCCGCACGGCCCCTTCAGTGGCCCGATGCTCTCGCTCGTCTCCGGGCGCTTCCCGTCGGGCGCCGGCCAGGTCGCCGTGACGAGCGGCCTCGCGTCGGCGTTCCACCTGAGGGTGGGAGCGACGTGGCGCGTCGGCGGCGTCGAGCGCCAGGTGGTCGGCATCGTGCAGAACCCGCAGAGCCTCCTCGACGAGTTCGCGCTCGTCGCGCCCGGCCTGGTCACCGCCCCCACGGGGGTCACGGCGCTGTTCGACGCGCCGGGGGTGCCGCTCGACTCGTTCGGCAAGGGCGTGCAGGTGCAGACCCCCGCGTCGGTCGCGCAGTCCAACCCCCTGAACCCCGAGACGATCTCGCTCGCCGCGCTGGTCCTCGGGATGCTGCTGATCGCGCTCGTCTCGGTCGGTGGCTTCACGGTCCTCGCGCAGCGGCGCCTGCGCTCGATCGGGATGCTCGAATCGACCGGCGCCACGGACCGCCACGTCCGCCTGGTGATCAGCGCGAACGGCACGGTCGTCGGTGTCGTCGGCGCGGTCCTCGGCTTCGTCCTCGGGCTCGTCGCCTGGCTCGCCTACCGGCCGAGCCTGGAGCAGAGCTCGCACCACCTGATCGGCGTGCTCGCGCTGCCGTGGGTCGTCGTCGCCGCGGCGATGGCGCTCTCGGTCGTGGCCGCGTACTTCGCGGCCTCCCGCCCGGCGCGGGCGATCACCAAGGTGCCGATCGTGCAGGCGTTGTCGGGCCGCCCGGCGGCGCCCCGCCAGATCCACCGCTCCGCGCTCCCCGGCATCGTCTTCCTCGTCGCCGCCTTCCTGCTGCTCGGCTTCGCTGGCGGCACGAACCACGGCCACGGCGGCGGCAGCGCGCCGGAACTGCTCTTCGGGCTCCTGCTCCTCGTCCCGGGACTGATCCTGCTCGCCCCGTTCTTCCTGTCCCTGACCGCCCGCGTCGGTCGTCGTGCGCCGATCGCGAGCCGCCTCGCGCTGCGCGACCTCGCCCGCTACCGGGCGCGCTCGGGCTCGGCGCTCGCGGCGATCAGCGTCGGCGTGCTGGTCGCGGTGATCGTGATGCTCGCCGCGTCCTCGCGCTACGGCGACGTCTTGGACTACGCGGGCCCGAACCTCTCCTCGAGTGAGCTCGCGCTCAGCCCGAGCGCTCCGCCGGCCGGCCAGAAGGTCATGCAGATGAACGCCCAGGGCCAGCTCGTCCCGGTGAAGAACGCGCCGGTGGAGACGGCGACCCCCACGCAGCTCGCGGCGAGCGCCGGGCAGATCGCGAAGGCGCTCGGCGCCCAGCTCATCCCCCTCGAGTCGCCGAGCGCGGGGCTGACCGCGATCAACAACAACGGGGGCCGCAACTGGAACGGTGCCGTCTACGTCGCGACGCCGCAGCTGCTGCGGGCCTTCGGGGTCACCCCCTCTGAGATCGACCCGAACGCGGACGTCCTGAGCTCGCGTCCCGGCCTCTCGGGCGTCGCCTCGGGCCTCGGCCTCGTCTACGGGTCGGGTGGCAGCTCCGGGAACGGGCCCGATGGCAACTCCGGGCAGGCGCCGTGCACCGCCGCCGTCAGCTGCCTCCCGGACCCCGTCGTCCAGGAGGTCGGGGCGCTGCCGGGCGGGACATCGGCACCGAACACGCTGATCACCGAGCACGCGATGCGCGAGTTCCACCTCACGACGAGCACCTCGAACTGGTTGGTGCAGGGCTCCCAGCCGTTCACCGCCTCGCAGATCAGCAGCGCCCAGCTCACTGCGTCGACGACCCAGCTCGCGGTGGAGTCGAGGAACGACCAGCCGACCTCCTCGACGGTCATCGGCTCGGCGACGCTCTTCGGGATCATCATCGCCCTCGGTGTGCTCGGCATGTCCGTCGGGCTCGTCCGCAGCGAGACGGCGAACGACCTCCGCACGCTCGCCGCGACGGGCGCGTCGAGCTACACGCGGCGCACGCTCACTGCCGTGACGGCCGGAGCGCTCGGCTTCCTCGGGGCGCTCCTCGGGGTGGTCGGCGGCTACGTCGCGATGATCGGCTGGCTGCGGAGCGACTCGCTGAACGGAGGGATCGCCGCGCTCAGGAACGTTCCCGTCGCGGATCTCGTCTTCCTGCTGCTCGCCATGCCGGCGTTCGCGGCGATCGTCGGCTGGCTCTTCGCCGGGCGCGAGCCGGCGGCGATCGCGCACCAGGCGATCGAATGAGGTGAGCTCCCCTCCGGGGGCGCGCAGGCCCGCGCGATGACCCAGCCGCAGGCGGGGGCTCGAGCTACGTCGAGTGGAGTCAGGCGGTCGAGATCGACCCGGTGTAGCTGGCCGCGACGCTCTTCGGCACGACCATGCTCCACGCCTCCAGCACGAGGGCGCGCAGCTCCGCGAGGTCGATGGCGTCGAGGCGCACCTCGACCCATTGGTAACGGAGGTCCGACTTTCCGGGCATCAGGAACTTGTGCGGTTGCGACGCGACGAGCAGCTCGCGCTCTCCTCGCGGGAAGGCGAAGCCCATCACGCTCTCGTCGCGCGAGAAGGCGAGGTAGACGAGGCGGCCGACGCGGAACTTCACGCGGTCGCGCACCACGGCCTCGTACGAGCGCGGCAGCTCGCAGGCGATGCGCCGCACCTCCTCGACGGTCACCACGGCGCGAGCTTTCCACCTCCGCTGCGCCTCCCCGCCCCGGCACGCGGGTGCCGGGGCGGGGAGGTGTCGTCGCGGCCGCGCGGCTGCGACGATGGGCCGGTGAGCGAGGTCTCCCACCAGAAGCTCGTCCCCGAGGACGCGGGGGAGGTGCTGACGCTCCAGCGCGCCGCGTTTCTCGCCGAGGCGCAGCTGTACCGGACGACGGACATCCCTCCGCTGCTCGAGTCGTTCGACGAGCTGCGCGCGGAGATCGAGGCGACCTACTCACTCGGCGCCTTCCGGGGCTCACGGCTCGTCGGCGCGCTCCGCCTCACCGTCGACGGCCCGGTCGGCTGGATCAGCCGGGTGGCGGTCGCCCCTGACCAGCAGGGTCAGGGGATCGCCTCCGGCCTGCTCCGTGCCATCGAGGCGGCCGCTCCGCCGAGCGTGCAGGAGTTTCGACTCGCCGCGGGAGCAAAGAGCGAGGCCAACCGCTCGATGTACGAGCGCCGCGGCTACCGCGAGCTCTCACGGATGGTCGACTCCGCCGGCATCCAGCTGGTCGTCATGGGAAAGGCGCGGGGCTAGGGACCACCCGCGAGCGCCGCCCGCCCGCCGAGGAGCGGGAGCGGCCGCCGCGCTCAGTGCTGGTAGGCGCGCTCGCCGAGGCGGCTGCGCTCACCCTCGTCGGAGGCGAGGTCGATCGCCGTCCAGGCCATCGCGAGCGCGCCGTCGAGGGCCGCCTTGTCGGCGACCGGCGTCGCGCAGTGCGCGGCGAAGGTCGCCTGGTGGTTGACCGCCGGCAGCGAGTCGAGGCCGAGGGTGGGGTGGATCGCCGGCATCACCAGCGAGACGTTCGCCATGTCGGTCGAGGCGGTGACCGCCCGCGAGGGCGGCGGCGGGAAGACCCGTCCGAGCGCCTCGGCGTTCGCGCGGTACAGCCCCGCCATCACCTCGTCGAGCACGAACTCCGAGTAGGCGGGGGACTGCTCGGTGATCTCCACCTCGGTCCCGGTAGCGATCGCGCCCGCCTTGAAGCAGTCGAGGATGCGCGGCTGCCACTCGGCGAGGCGGGCGAGGTTCGCCGAGCGGACGTAGAACTTCGCCTCGGCGCGGTTGGGGACGATGTTCGGAGCCGCCCCGCCGTAGGTGACGATGCCGTGCACCTGGTCGCCGGGGTAGGCGTGCTGGCGGAGGAGGCCGACCGCCACCTGCGCCACGGTGAGGGCGTCCGCGGCGTTGCGGCCGAGCTCGGGGTAGGCCGAGGCGTGCGCCTCGGCCCCGGTGACCAGGACGTCGAAGTGGGCGACGGCGAGGCAGGGCATCTGGATCAGCTCGCCCGGCCAGGGGTGGACCATCATCGAGGCGTGGAGGCCGTCGAAGCCGCCGCGCTCGAGCATCAGGATCTTCCCGCCCCCACCCTCCTCGGCGGGCGTGCCGAGGACGCGGACGGTGAGGCCGAGGTCGTCGGCCACCCCGGCGAGCGCCCGCCCGGCGCCGACCGCCGCGGCGGCGATCACGTTGTGGCCGCAGGCGTGGCCGATGTCGGGGAGGGCGTCGTACTCACAGCAGATGCCGATCTGCAGCGGGCCGGAGCCGATCGAGGCCGAGAAGGCGGTCTCGAGGCCGCAGATCCCCTGCTCGACGGTGAAGCCGGCGTCGGAGAGCGCGCCCGAGCACCAGCCCGCAGCCAGCTCCTCCTCGAAGGCGAGCTCGGGGTGGCCGTGGATCTCGTGCGAGAGGGCGACGATCTCCTCCGCCGCGGCGTGCAGCGCGGCTTCGGCGGCCTGCCTGGCCCCGCTCACTGCACGAGGGCGATCACGTCGCCCGGGCCGAGGGTCGATCCGAGCTCGACGCGCAACGAGGTGACGATGCCGGACGCGCTGGTGCGGATGGGGTTCTCCATCTTCATCGCCTCGAGGACGCAGATCGTGTCGCCCGCCTGCACGCTATCCCCCTCGGCCACGAGGACTTTCACGATCGTGCCCTGCATCGGCGCGGCGACCGTGCCGTCGCCCTCGACGGTGCCGACGCTGCGCGGCGCCCGCCGCGCCGCCTTCTGGCCGGCGGGACCTTCGGGGACGTAGAGGCGGACACGGTGGCGGCGTCCGTCGACCTCCGCGTCGACGCTGCGCAGCACGCGCCCGTCCTCGTCGCGGCTGCCCTCGGCGTCGGGGTGGACGACGTTGGACCAGTCGATCTCGTGCTCGACGAGGCGCGTCGAGTGGGTCCCCTCGATGAAGGCCGGGGCCGAGAGGATGGCGCGCGCCGCGGGCACCGTCGTCGGGACCCCGGTGATGAGGGTCTCGTCGAGGCAGCGCAGCATCCGCCGGCGGGCGTCCTCGCGGTCGGTGCCCCAGACCGTGAGCTTGCCGATGAGGTTGTCGTAGTGGGGGCTCACGGTGTCGCCGGCCTCGTAGCCGGCGTCCAGGCGGACGCCGAAACCGTCGGGGCGGCTGAAGGCCGAGATCCGCCCCGGCGTCGGCAGGAACTCGCCCCGCGAGGGGTCCTCGGCGTTCAGGCGGCACTCGATGGCGTGGCCCCGCGGCGAGACGTCGCCCTGCGCGAGGCCGAGGGGCTCGCCGGCGGCGACCCGCAGCTGCAGGGCGACGAGGTCGATGCCGGTGACGAGCTCGGTGACGGGGTGCTCCACCTGCAGCCGGGTGTTCATCTCGAGGAAGTAGAACTCGCCCGAGTCGAAGAGGAACTCGACGGTGCCCGCGCCCTCGTAGCGGCACGCCGCGCCGAGGCGCACCGCCGCCCCGCCCATCGCGGCGCGCGTCGCCTCGTCGAAGTGCGCGGCGGGGCTCTCCTCGACGAGCTTCTGGTGGCGCCGCTGGGCGGTGCAGTCCCGCTCGCCCAGCCAGATCAGGTTGCCGAGGCGGTCGCCGAAGATCTGCATCTCGATGTGGCGCGGGGTGCTCAGGTAGCGCTCCAGGTAGACCTCGTCGCGCCCGAAGGCCCCCATCGCCTCCCGGCGCGCGGAGGCGAGGGCCTCCTCGGCCCCGCCGGGCCCCTCGACGACCTTCATGCCGCGCCCGCCGCCGCCGTAGGAGGCCTTGATCGCCACCGGCCAGCCGAACTCCTCGCCGAAGGCCACGACCTCGTCGAGCGTCTCGACCGCCGCCGTCGTGCCCGGGACGCTGCGCACGCCGGCGCGCTCGGCGGCCTCGCGGGCCGCGACCTTCGAGCCCATCAGCTCGATCGTCTCGGGCTTCGGGCCGATGAAGGCCATCCCCGCCTCGTGTACGGCGCGCGCGAACGCGGCGTTCTCGGCGAGGAAGCCGTAGCCGGGGTGGACCGCCTCGGCGCCGACCCGCACGCCGAGCGCGACGATCGCCTCGATGTCGAGGTAGCCCGCCGTCGCGCGCTCGGAGTCGATCCGGTAGGCCTCGTCGGCGCGCCGCACGTGCAGCGCGTCGAAGTCGGCGTCGGTGTAGCAGGCGATGGCGCGCACGCCGAGCTCGCGACAGCTGCGGGTGACGCGCAGCGCGATCTCCCCGCGGTTCGCGATGAGGACTCGGTCGAACATCTCCTCTTCCTCGGCCTACCCTGCGTCGAGCCGGTGGCCGTCGCGGGAGCACCCCGCCGCCCGAGGAGGCTACTGAACGACGGCACGTCCCTGGGAGCTCATCCACCTCACCGTGGTCGACTCGACGAACCGCTACGCCGCCGAGGCGGCGCGCGCCGGCGCGGCGGAGGGCCTCGTCGTCGTCGCCGACCGCCAGGAGGAGGGGCGCGGCCGCCTCGGCCGCAGCTGGGTGGCGCCGCCGGGCTCGGCCCTGCTCTGCTCGCTGCTGCTCCGCCCCGAGCTCCCGGTGGAGGAGCTCGCGCTCCTCGGCCTCGCGGCGGCGCTCGCCGGGCAGGCCGCGGTCGCCCACCTCGGGGGCGCGGCGCTCGCCGTGAAATGGCCGAACGACCTCCTCGTCGGGGAGAAGAAGGTCGCCGGCATCCTCGCCGAGGTCGTCCCCGGCGACGGGCCGGCGCGCCCCGCGGTGGTCGTCGGGATCGGGGTGAACCTCGCCTGGCCCGCGGCCTTCGACCCGCGGCATGAGGCGGCGGGGCTCCTCGCGCAGGCGACGACGCTCGCCGCGAGCGGGGCGCCGCTCGGGCGCGACGAGCTGCTCGCTGCGCTGCTCGACGAGTTCGGCGAGCGCTACGGGGCGCTCGTCGCCGACGGCGCCGGCGGGCTCCTCGCGGACTACCGGACACGCTGTGCGACGATCGGCCAGCGGGTGCGGGTGAGCGAGGCCGCGGGGGAGTGGGAGGGCCTCGCCGAGGGCGTGGACGGCCGGGGGCGGCTCCTCGTGCGCCGCGGCGACGCCCTGCGGAGCCTCGACGCCGCCGACGTCGTCCACCTGCGCGCCGCCGTGGAGGGCTGAGGCGCGCAAGTAGCCTCTCACCCATGCGTCTCCTCGTCACCGGCGGTGCCGGCTTCATCGGGTCGAACTTCGTCCGCTACTGGGCGAGCGAGCACCCCGACGACCGCGTCGTCGTGCTCGACGCCCTCACCTACGCCGGCAACAGGGCGAACCTGGAGGGCGTCGAGGGCAAGGGAGCGGTGAGCTTCGTGCGCGGCGACATCGCCAACCAGGAGCTCGTCGAGCACCTCCTCGAGTCCGAGGCGATCACGACGGTGGTGAACTTCGCCGCCGAGTCCCACAACAGCCTCGCGATCCTCGACCCGGCGCGCTTTTTCCGCACCAACGTCCTCGGCACCCAGGCGCTCTGCGACGCGGCGCGCAAGGTCGGCGTCGAGCGCTTCCACCACATCTCGACCTGTGAGGTCTACGGGGACCTCGCCCTCGACAGCGACGAGTCCTTCAACGAGGAGTCCCCCTACCGGCCGCGCACCCCCTACAACGCCTCCAAGGCCGGCTCGGACCACGTCGTGCGCTCCTACGGGGAGACCTTCGGCCTCGAGGCGACGATCACCAACTGCTGCAACAACTACGGCCCGTACCAGTTCCCCGAGAAGGTGATCCCGCTCTTCAGCGCGCTCGCGCTCTCGGACTCGCCGCTCACCCTCTACGCCTCGACGGAGAACCGCCGCGAGTGGCTGCACGTGCGCGACCACTGCCGCGCCGTCGAGCTCGTGCTCCTCGACGGCGCGGCCGGCGAGACCTACCACGTCGGCTCCGGCGAGGAGGCGAGCATCATGGAGATCGCCGACGGCGTGCTCGCGGCGACCGGCCGCGACGCCTCGCTGAAGACGATCGTCCCCGACCGCCCCGGCCACGATCGCCGCTACCTCCTCGACTCGAGCAAGATCCGCCGCGAGCTCGGCTGGGCGCCGACGGTCACCTTCGAGCAGGGGCTCGCCGAGACCGTCGCCTGGTACGCGGCCAACGAGACCTGGTGGCGACCGCTCATCGGCCGCTCGCCGGTCGCCGAGGGCAGCTGGCAGGGCTCGGGGGCGAGCTGAGCGCGGTCCGCGTCCTGGTCACCGGCGCCTCCGGACAGCTCGGCGCCGAGGTCGTCGAGGAGCTGGCGCGGCGCTCGGGCGCGGCGCGGCGCGGCGGCGGGCTGGACGTGCTCGCCGCCGACCACGCGCACCTCGACGTCACCGACCGCGACGCGGTGCTCGGCGTCCTCGACACCTTCGCGCCCGACGTCGTCATCCACTCCGCCGCCTTCACCGCGGTCGACGAGTGCGAGCGCGAGCCGGGGCGTGCCTTCGCGGTGAACGCGCTCGGCACCCGCCACGTGGCCGAGGGCTGCCGCCTCGCCGGTGCGCACCTCACCTACGTCTCGACCGACTACGTCTTCGACGGCGAGAAGGCGACCGCCTACTGCGAGTGGGACCTGCCGAACCCGCGCTCGGTGTACGGCGCCTCCAAGCTCGGAGGCGAGCGCGAGCTCGGCGCGGAGGCGACGATCGTCCGCACCTCCTGGGTCTGCGGCAGCCGCGGGGCGAACATCGTGAAGACCGCGCTCCGGCTCCTCGGCGCGGGCGTCGCCCCGCTGCGCTTCGTGGACGACCAGCGCGGCAGCCCGACGATCGCCTCGGACCTCGCCGTCGCGCTCTGCGACCTCGCGCTGGCGCGCCGCCCCGGCCTCTTCCACGTCACCAACAGCGGCGCGACGAGCTGGTACGGCTTCGTGCGCGCCGTCGCCCGCTTCGCCGGCTACCCCGAGGGCCGCGTCGAGCCGATCACCACCGCCGAGCTCGACCCGCCCCGCCCCGCGCCGCGACCGGCCAACTCGGTCCTCGAGAACGCGGCCCTCGTCGCCTCCGGCCTCGCCCTCCTTCCCCCCTGGGAGGAGTCGACGGAGCGCCTCGTCGCCCTCCTCGGAGCCTCCCGTGGCTGAGGGGGCGGCCGTCGCCGCGGTGGTCGTCAACCGGGACGGGGGGGACTCCCTCCTCGGCTGTGTCGAGAGCCTGCGCGCCGCCGGCGTCGAGCAAGTCGTGGTGGTCGACAACGCCTCCTCGGACGGCTCGCCGGCGCGCCTCGTCGCCGCCGACCCGGCGGCGCGCCTCGTGCCGACGGGCGAGAACCTCGGCTACGGGCGCGCCGCGAACCGCGGCGCGGCCCGCACCGAGGCCCCCTACCTGCTCGTCTGCAACCCCGACCTCGTCGCTCACGCCGACGCGGTGAAGGTGCTCGTGGCCGAGCTCGAGCAGCGCCCGGAGGTCGCGGCGGTCGGCCCGAAGATCCTCGACGTGCACGGCGCCGTCTACCCCTCGGCGCGCGCCATCCCGAGCCTCGTCACCGGCGCGGGGCACGCGCTCCTCGCCCCCTTCTTCCCCGACAACCCCTGGACGCGCTCCTACCGCCTCGCGGAGGCGGACCCCGGCAGTGGGCGCGAGGTCGACTGGGTCTCGGGCGCCTTCCTCCTGCTGCGGCGCGTCGCCTTCGAGAGCGTCGGCGGCTTCGACGAGCGCTACTTCATGTACGTCGAGGACCTCGACCTCTGCTGGCGCCTCGGGCGCGCCGGCTGGAAGGTCCGCTACGCCCCCGAGGCGGTGATCGTGCACGAGCAGGGCCAGTCGGCGGCCCGCCATCCGCTGCGCATGCTCGCCGCCCACCACCGCTCCACGTGGCGCTTCGAGTGCCGCCACGCCCGCGGCCTCGAGCGGGCCCTGCTGCCCGTGATCGGCCTCGCGTTGCTGGCGCGACTCGGGGTCACCGGGGTGCGTGAGCTGGCCCGCGGGCGGACGGAGCGGCCGGAGAGGCAGGGCTAAGCTCCGCGGCAATGACACGGGGAAGCTTCAGCCGTTCGGTCGCGCGCGCCGCCGCGGCGGGTGGCGGCAAGGCCTACCGGGCCCGCCGCCCCTACGCCTGGTACGGGGTGCTGGCCCTCATCTGCGTGGTCGGGATCGGCCTCATCGTCTACAGCCGCCACGAGCGCCTGCACCCCGTCACCGAGGGGCCGCAGGCCGCGGACCACTGGAAGGCCGCGCTCGCCGTCGACCTCTGTGGGAAGCTGCAGCCGCCCCTCGCGGCGAACCCCACCCTCGCGACCGGGCTGCGCACCTTCGGCGACGGGCTGATCGACATCGACCCCGCGGCCGCGACCACCCCCGCGAACTTCGAGGGCAAGAAGGCCACGCTCGGGCTGTTCGTGAAGAACTACCCAGGCCTCACCCTCACCGCCACCTCGGTGAAGATGCCCGGCAAGGGCCAGACCCTCTACGCGAACGGCGCGAAGTGCGGGAAGACCGTCGGCCAGCTGCAGACCAAGGTGTGGCCCTCGCCGACGGCCACCGGCCACCTGCTGTCGGGCAACCCGGGCGCGCTCCACCTCACCAACGGCGAGATGATCACCGTCGCCTTCGTGCCGAGCGGCGCGAGCATCCCCAAGCCCTCCTCCGCGGTGCGCGCCGCGCTCGTCACCTTCCTCGGCGGCGGCAGCTCGGCGTCGCCCTCGACGAGCACCTCCTCGACCAGCACCTCCTCGACGTCGACCACCGCGCCGAAGGCGACGACCACGACCTCCGCGAAGTCGAAGTCGACGACCACGACGTGACGGCGGCGGGGGCGCGGCCGATGCGGGCACTCGTCCTCGTCGGCGGCCAGGGCACGCGGCTGCGGCCGCTCACCTACGACATCCCGAAGCCGATGCTCCCCGTCGCCGGCCGGCCGATCATCGCTCGCATCCTCGAGTGGCTGGGCCGCCACGGCGTCTGCGAGGCGACCCTCTCCCTCGGCTACCTCCCCCAGCCCTTCCTCGACACCTTCCCGAGCGGCGAGGTGGCCGGCGTGCGCCTCCGCTACGCGGTGGAGAGCGAGCCGCTCGACACCGCGGGGGCGATCCGCTACGCCGCGGCGCAGTCGGCGATGAGCGACGAGCGGATCGTGGTCGTGAACGGCGACATCCTCACCGACCTCGACCTCGGCGCGCTGATCGCCTTCCACGAGGCCCGCGGCGCCTGCGCGTCGATCGCGCTCACCCCCGTCGAGGACCCCTCGGCCTACGGCGTGGTCGACAAGGCCGCCGACGGCGAGGTGCTGGCCTTCATCGAGAAGCCCGCCCCGGGCGCCGAGCCGACCAACCTCATCAACGCCGGCACCTACGTCCTTGAGCCCGAGGCGCTGGCGATGATCGCCCCCGAGGGGCGGGTCTCGATCGAGCGCGAGACCTTCCCGCAGCTCGTCGCCGCGGGCCGTCTCTACGCGATGGAGTCCGACGCCTACTGGATCGACACCGGCACCCCGGAGCGCTACCGGCAGGCCCAGCTCGACGTGCTGCGCGGCCTGCGCCCCGACGTCGTCGTGCCCGACGCCACCGAGCTGCGCCCCGGCCTGTTCCTCGGCGAGGGCGCGCAGCTCCTCGGCGAGGCCGCGGGCGAGGTGCTCCTCGGCGCCGGGGCGCTCGTCGAAAAGGGGGCCAGCGTCACCGACTCGACGATCGGTGAACGGGTCGTCGTCGCCTCGGGCGCGACCGTGCGCGACGCCGTCGTGCTCGCCGACGCCGAGATCGCGAAGGGCGCCGTGGTCGAGGCCGCGGTGATCGGCCCGGGCGCGCTCGTCGGCGCCGGCGCCCTCGTCTCGGGGGCGATCATCGGCCACGGGGCGACCGTCGAGCCCGGCGCCGAGCTGCGCGGCGACCCGCCCTCGTAGGCCAGGGTGCGCGCGCTCGTCACCGGGGGCGCGGGGTTCATCGGCTCCGCGCTCGTCGACCGCCTTCTCGCCGAGGGCCACGTCGTCGACGCCGTCGACGACCTTTCGAGCGGCTCACTGGCGAACCTCGCCGAGGCACGGCGCCGCGGCAGGGGCTTCAGCTTCACCCAGCTCGACGTGCGCGACCCGGCGCTCACCGAGCACCTCGCGCTCCACCGTCCCGAGGTGGTCTTCCACCTCGCCGCGCAGTCGAGCGTCCTCGTCTCGACCGAGCACCCGCTGCGCGACGCGGAGGTCAACGTCCTCGGCGGGCTGCGCCTCCTCGACGCGGCGCGCGCCGGCGGGGTGAAGAAGGTGGTCTTCGCCGCCTCGGGGGGCGCCCTCTACGATGAGCCGGCCGCCGGCGCGCGCCCCGTCGACGAGCGCGCCCCGCGCCTCGTCCGCTCGCCCTACGGCGCCGCCAAGCGGGCGATGCTCGACTACCTCGCCTGCTACCGCGAGCTCTACGGCCTCGAGTACAGCGCCCTCGCGCTCGGCAACGTCTACGGGCCCCGCCAGGACGCGAGCGGCGAGGGGGGAGTGGTGGCGATCTTCGCGACGCGGCTGCTCGCCGGCGAGCCCTGCGAGATCCACGGCGACGGCAGCCAGGTGCGCGACTTCGTCTTCGTCGACGACGTGGTCGACGCCTTCTCCCGCGCCGCCGGGCGAGGCTCGGGCCTGGTGCTCAACATCGGGACCGGTGTCGGGACGACGATCGCCGAGCTCTACGAGCGGCTGCGGGTGCTCACCGGATCGAGGGCCAAGCCGAGGCGCGCCCCGGCGCGCCCCGGCGACGCGCGCGTCAGCGTGCTCGACGCCGGGCGCGCCGCGCTGCACCTCGGCTGGAAGCCGTGGACCCCCCTCGACGAGGGCCTCGCGCTCGTCGTCGAGGCCTGCCGCAGCGGCGTGCCCCGGTGATCGCCGTCCTCTGTGGCGGCGTCGGGGCGGCGCGCCTGCTCGCCGGGGCGCGCCGGGTGGTGGCCGGCGGCGAGCTCGTCGCGGTGGTGAACACCGGCGACGACCTCGAGCTCTTCGGCCTCTCGGTCTCCCCGGACCTCGACACGATCACCTACACCCTCGCCGGCGAGATGAACCCCGAGAGCGGCTGGGGGCGGCGGGGGGAGAGCTTCCGGGCCCTCGGCGAGCTCGGGCGCTTCGGCGCGCCGACCTGGTTCGGCCTCGGTGACCTCGACCTCGCGACCCACCTCTACCGGAGCGGCCGCCTCGCCGAGGGGGCGTGCCTCTCGGAGGTCACGGCCGAGATCGCCGCCGCCTTCGGCGTGACGACGCGGCTGCTGCCGATGACCGACGACCGCGTGCGCACCCGGCTGCGCTTAGAGGGCGGCGAGGAGGTCGCCTTCCAGGAGTACTTCGTGCACCGGCGCCACAGCGTCGCCGTCGACGAGGTGCACTACGAGGGCGCCGAGCTCGCCACCCCCGCACCCGGCGTCGCCGAGGCCCTCGCCGCGGCCGAGGTGGTGCTGATCGCCCCCTCGAACCCGATCGTCTCCATCGGCCCGATCCTCTCGGTGCCCGGGGTGGCCGACGCGCTCTTCGCCCGCCGCTCCTCGGTCGTCGCCGTCTCGCCGATCGTCGGCGGCGTGGCGCTGAAGGGGCCCGCCGACCGGTTGCTCGTCGAGCTCGGCGGCCGCTCCTCGGTGGGCGGCGTCGCCGAGTGCCTCGCCGAGGTCGCCGGCACGCTCGTGATCGACCGCGCCGACGCGGCGCTCGCCGGCGAGGTGGAGGCCGAGGGGATGCGGGCGGTCGTCGCCGACACCGTGATGCGCGATCCCGCCGTCGCCGAGGCGCTCACCGAGGTGGCGATCGCCGCCGCCCGACCCTGATCGTGGCGCCCGGTAAGACTGGGGCCGAGATGAGCCTCCACCGCCGCTCCAGAGGTCGCTGATGCTGCAGGTCTTCCCGGTCGAGGGCCTCCCCGAGGTGCGCCCCGGCGACAAGATCGGCGAGCTGATCGCCGCCCAGGCCTCCCTCGAGGACCGCGACGTCCTCGTCGTGACGCAGAAGATCGTCTCCAAGGCCGAGGGGCGCATCGTCGCCGTCGACCCGACCGACGCCAGCGCCAAGCGCCGCCTCGCCGAGTCCGAGGCGGTGCGGGTGCTGCGCCGTCGCGGCGACCTCGTGATCACCGAGACCCGCCACGGCTTTGTCTGCGCGAACTCCGGCGTCGACCTCTCCAACGTCGAGGAGGGCTTCGCCGTGCTGCTCCCGGTCGACCCCGACCGCTCGGCGCGCGGCATCCGCGACGCGCTGCGGGTGCTCGCCGGCGTCGAGGTCGGGGTGATCATCTCCGACACCTTCGGCCGGGTCTGGCGGCGCGGCCTCACCGACGTCGCGATCGGCTGCGCGGGGATCGCCGCCGTGGTCGACCTGCGCGGCGAGCGCGACGCCCTCGGGCGCGAGCTCGTGGCCACCGAGGTCTGCGTCGCGGACGAGATCGCCGGAGCGGCCGAGCTCGTGATGGGGAAGTCCTCCGGCTACCCCGTCGGCGTCGTGCGCGGCATCGACCCCGCCGCCTTTCGGGAGTCCTCGGTGCGCAGGGAGATCGTGCGCCCGCCCGGCGAGGACCTCTTCCGTTGATCCGGCTGTCGGGCGCTCCCGCCGACACGTTGCGCGCGACGAGCATCGGCATCGTCGTCGAACAGCTCCGCCGCGCCGTCCCGGGCGGGGTCGGCACGCACATCCGCGGCCTCCTCGCGGGCCTCGCGGAGCTCGGCGAACAGGCCGCGCCGCCCGTCGTGCTCGTCGCCAGCCGCCCGCCGCGGCGCCCGGACCCCCTCGAGGCCCTCGGCGAGCCCGTCGCCGCCCTCGGCCTCCCCGAGCCGCTCCTCACCCGTGCCTGGGCGCTCGGCGCGGCGGCGCTGCGCGGCTACCGCCTCGTGCACACGACCGGCTTCGACATCCCGCCGGTCGCCGGCCCGCTCGTCGTCACCGTCCACGACCTGCTCTGGCGCGAGCTCCCCGAGGCCTACGGCCGCCACGGCAGGGCCTGGCACGAGGGGGCGCTGCGCCGCGCCGTGCGCCGCGCCGCCGCCTTCGTGGTCACCTCCGCCGAGGTCGGCGACTCGCTCGCCGAGGTCGTCGGCGAGGGTCGGGAGATCGCCCTCATCGAGATGGGCGCCGACCACCGCGCCGCCCCGGACCACGCCGCCGCCGCCGCCCTCGTCTCCTCGCTCGGGGTCTCCGGCGACTACCTGCTCGCGGTCGGCACGCTCGAGCCGCGCAAGAACCTGCCGCGCCTCGTCGCCGCCTACCAGTCCGTGCGCGAGCGCCTGCCGGGGCGGCCGTCGCTCGTCCTCTGCGGCCCGGAGGGGTGGGGGCCGCTCCCGGTCGCGGGCGAGGCGCCCGGCGTGTTCTTCACCGGGCGGGTCCCCGAGGCGGTCCTCTCCGGCCTCTACGCCGGCGCGCTCGCCCTCTGCTACGTCTCGCTCGGCGAGGGCTTCGGCCTCCCCGTCGCGGAGGCGATGGCGGCGGGGTTGCCGGTGCTCGCGGGGAGGGCGCCCGTCGCCGGCGACGCCGCCCTCACCGTCGACCCCCGCGACGTCGCGGCGATCGCCGACGGCCTGGTGGCGCTCGCCGGCGACGCCGGCCTGCGGGGACGCCTCGTCGAGGCGGGCCGTCGCCGCGCTGAGCGCCTCACCTGGCGGCGGGCGGCGACCGAGCACGTGGCGCTGTGGGACGCCCTCGCCCCCCCGCGGTGAGCGCGCTGCGCGTCGCCCTCGACGTCACCGCCGTCCCCGAGCAGCTGACCGGTGCCGGCGTCTACGTGCGCGAGCTCGCGAGGGCGCTCGTCCAGCGCGACGACGTCGCGCTCGAGCTCGTGACGCGCCGCCGCGACGCGGCGCGCTGGGAGGCGCTCGCGCCGGCCGCGGTGCGCGCCGTCGCCCCCGGGAACCGGGTGGCCCGCCTCGCCTTCGGCGAGCTCGCCCTCGGGCGGGCGCTCCGCAGGGACGCTCCCGAGCTGCTGCACGGGCCGCACTACACGATGCCCCGCGGCGGCGAGCTCCCCGTCGTCGTCACGATCCACGACCTCACCCTCGTCGAGCACCCCGAGTGGCACGAGGCGAGCAAGGTCCGCTACTTCCGCAGGGCGATCGGCCACGCGGCGCGCCACGCCGCCCTTCTCGTCTGTGTGAGCGAGCACACCGCGCAGCGGCTGCGGGCCCGCTACTCGCCCGCCTGCCCGGTGGTGGTGGTCCCGCACGGGGTCGACCACGAGCGCTTCCGCCCCGAAGAGCCCGCCCCGGGCCACGACGCCGCCGCGCTCGCGCCCCTCGCGCCGGGCGAGCGCTACGTGCTCTTCCTCGGCACCCTCGAGCCGAGGAAGAACCTCGTCGCCCTCGTCGAGGCCTTCGACCGGCTCGCGGCGAACGACCGCGAGCTGCGCCTCGTCCTCGCCGGCAGGGCGGGGTGGGGGAACCGCCCCCTCGAGGAGGCGATCGACCGCTCCGGGCACCGGGCGCGCATCCACCGCCTCGGCTACGTGAGCGACGCCGCCGCCCCGGCGCTGCTGCGCAACGCCGCCGCCGTCGCCTACCCCTCCAAGGAGGAGGGCTTCGGCCTTCCCGCCCTCGAGGCGCTCGCCTGCGGGGCGCCCCTCGTGACGAGCGCCGACAGCGTGATGGCCGAGCTCGCCGGCACGGCTGCGTGGAGCGCCGACGCGACGCCCGGCGCCCTCGCCGAGGCGCTCTCGGCGGCGCTCGCCGCCCCCGGCGCGCGACGCGCCGAGGGGATCGCCCGCGCCGCCGAGTTCACCTGGGAACAGAGCGCGGCCGGCCACGTCGCCTGCTATCGCGACGCGCTCGCTTGAGCGCCCCGCAGCAGGGGGTTGCCATCCCGCACCGCACCGGGGGCGCGCCGGTGGGCGCCAGTAGGCTCGGCGGGGTGGCGCTGGCGCGGCGGTCGGACGAGGCGGCGCCCGCGCGCGCCGGGACGGCCTAGGCCGCGGTGCGGGCCTTCCTCACGGGCGCCTCCGGCTTCGTCGGCGGCCACCTCGCGGCGCACCTCACCGCGAGCGGCGACGAGGTGAGCGCGCTCGACGGCCACAACGACCTGCTCGACCGCGAGGCGCTGCGCGAGCAGCTCGCGGCGGCGGCGCCGGAGGCGATCTACCACCTCGCGGCGCTGACGCATGTCGGGCGCTCCTGGGAGGACCCCGCCGAGACGATGCGGGTGAACGTGCTCGGCACCCTCGAGCTGCTGGAGGCAGCGCGCACGCTCGGCTCGCCGCGCGTCCTGCTCGTCTCCTCGGCCGAGGTCTACGGCGCGGGGGAGGGGCGCGAGCTCGACGAGGAAGCGCCGCTGCGGCCGATCAGCCCCTATGCGGCGAGCAAGGTCTCCGCCGAGTACCTCGGGCTACAGGCCTTCCTCGGCCGCGGCCTGCCGGTGGTGCGCGCCCGGCCCTTCAACCACGTCGGCCCGGGCCAGAGCGACGCCTTCGTCGTCTCCGCGCTCGCCCTCCGCGTCGTCGAGGCCGAGCGGGCCGGCGGGGGCGAGGTGCGGGTCGGCAACCTCGGCGCGGCGCGCGACTTCACCGACGTGCGCGACGTCGTGCGCGCCTACCGCCTGCTCGTCACCGAGGGGGAGGCGGGGGGCGTCTACAACGTCTGCTCGGGGCGGCCGCGCACGATCGCCTCGCTGCTCGAGGGGCTGATCGCGCGCTCGCCGGCGGAGATCCGCGCCGTCGTCGACCCCGCGCTCTTCCGCCCCGTCGACATCCCCCTCCTGTCCGGCAGCGGCAAGCGCCTCGAGGCGCTCACCGGCTGGCGGCCCGAGATCGACCTCGAGCGGACCCTCGACGACGTGCTCGCCGCCTACCGGGAGCAAGAGGCGGGCTGACGACGACGCCGCTCTCGCGCCGCGGCGCGCCCACTGCTCCGCCCAACCGGTAAGTTTGCGCCCCGTGCCGGACGAGCTAGTTCCTCCGGTCGTCGCGGTCGTCGTCTGCCAGGACCCCGGCCCCTGGCTCGAGGAGTGCCTCTCCTCGCTCGCCGCCCAGGACTACCCCCAGCTCTCGGTCCTCGTCGTCGACGCCGCGAGCGAGCGGCCGGTCGCGCCGCGGGTGGCCGCCGTCGCGCCCGACTTCTTCCTCCACCGCCTGGAGGACAACCTCGGCTTCGGCCCCTCGGCGAACAGCGTCACGGGCCTCGTCTCGGGCGCCTCCTACTACTGCTTCTGCCACGACGACGTCGTCCTCGAGGCCGACGTCGTGCGCCGCCTCGTCGAGGAGTCCTTCCGCTCCAACGCCGGCATCACCGGCCCGAAGCTCGTCGACCACAACGCCCCCAACCGCCTGCTGCAGCTCGGCCTCGGCGTCGACCGCTTCGCCGCACCGCTGCGACGGGTGGAGCGCCACGAGTTCGACCAGGCCCAGCACGACGAGGTGAGCGAGGTCTTCGCCGTCCCCGGCGCCTGCACCCTCATCCGCGCCGACCTCTTCGCGGCGATCGGCGGCTTCGACCCGCAGATCTCGATGTTCGGCGAGGACGTCGACCTCTGCTGGCGGGCGCGCCTCGCCTCGGCGCGCATCGTCGTCGTCCCGACGGCGGTCGCCCGCCACCTGGAGGCGACCGCGGCGCGCCGCCGCCCCCTCCCCGAGTCCCGCTCGCTGCAGTGGCGCCACGAGCTGCGCGCCGTGCTGAAGAACTACGGCCGCTGGCGGCGCACGGTCGTGCTCGCCCAGCTCGCCGTGCTCTCGGCGCTCGAGATCGCCTACTTCTTCGTGATCGGCCGGCGCGACCGCGTCCACCAGGTCTCGGGGGCGTGGCGCTGGAACCTCTCCTCCGAGCGCGGCCTCGCCGCGGCGCGCCTCGAGGTCGCGGCGCTCCGGCGGCTGCCCGACCGCGAGGTCTGCTCGCTCATGAGCCACCGCACCTTCCGCCTCTGGCGCTCGCTGGCGCGCAACGTCGAGGCGCGCGCGCTGCGCCTCTCGCGCGACTCTCGGCTGCGCGCCGAGCGGGGGGTCGACCACCTCCGCCACCGCCGCACCCCGCAGCGCCGCGAGCTCTCGAGCCTCGTCGTCGCGCTCGTCTGCATCTTCGTCTTCGGCGCCCGCTCGCTGCTCGTCGGCCACCTGCCGGCGGTCGGCAACCTGCAGCCGCTGCCCTCGCCGGCGACCCTCCTCGGCCACTTCTTCGGCGGCTTCGACGACGCCGGGAGCCAGAGCCCCGGCCCCGCCTCGCCCGCCTTCCTCCTCCTCGGCCTCGCCGGCCTCGTCACCTTCGGGGCGATGGGGGTGCTGCTGAAGCTCGTCCTCATCGTCACCTTCGTCGCCGGCCCGATCGGGATCGCGCGCCTGGCGCGCCCCTTCGTCACCCCCGCGGCGCGCCTCGCGGCGGCCGCCTGCTACCTCTTCCTCCCTCTCGCCTGGAACGACCTCGCGGCCGGGGACCTCCCCGGCCTCATCTGCTTCGCGGGGATGCCCTTCCTCGTCGCGCGCGTGCTGCGCGCCGCGGGCGAGCCGCCCTTCGCCGCCGCGGGGGCGGCCGACGGCCAGGCGCTGCGGCGCGAGGTCGTCGGCTTCTCGGTGCTCCTCGCCCTCGTCGGCGCCTTCGTGCCGACGGTGCTGCTGATGACGCCGCTCGTCGCCCTCGTCGTCGCCTGGGCGGCGCTGTTCACCGACGGGCGCCGCGCCCCGCGCCGGCTGCTCGGCGTCACCGGCGCCTCCACGCTCGGGGCGGTCGTGCTGCTCCTGCCGTGGTCGGCGACCTTCCTGCAGCGCGACACGGCGTGGTCGGTGCTCACCGGCGCGGCGACGGACCCCGACCACGCGCCCGTCCTCGGCCAGATCCTCCGCCTCTACCTCGGGCCGGTCGGCAAGGGGACCCTCGGCTGGGCCTTCCTCGCCGCGGCGCTCTTCGTGCTCGTCTCGGGGACCGGGGCGCGGCTCGCGCTCGCGATCCGCATGTGGGCGCTGCTCCTCGCCTTCGCCCTCGTCACCTGGGCGCTCGCCGCCGGCTGGCTCGGGCCGGGCGGCGGCGCGGTGCGCGTCATCGTCACCCCGCTCGCGGTCGCGGTGGCGGTGCTCGTCGGCCTCGGCGCGGGGATCGTCCTCGAGGAGGTCCGCTCGGTCCACCTCGGCCGCCACCACCTCACCGCGACCGCCTTCACGCTCTGCTTCCTCGCCGGCCTGCTGCCGGTGCTCGGCGCCTCGCTGCCCGGCCGCTACTCGCTCCCCGAGACCGGCTACGACTCGGTCCTCGCCTGGACCGCCGCCCCGCCGCGCCAGGCGACCGGGACGCGGCTGTTGTGGCTCGGCGACCCGGTCTCGCTGCCGGGGGGCTCCTGGCAGCAGCGGCCGGGGCTCGCGCTCGCGCTCTCCGAGGGGGGACTGCCGACCGCCACCAGCCTCTTCCCGAGTCCGGACCCGGGCACGGTGCGCGCGATGGCCGCGGCGGTCGGCTCCGCCGAGTCGGGGACGACGGTCCGCCTCGGCTCGCTGCTCGCGCCGTACGCGGTGCGCTACGTCGTCGTCCCCTCGGCCCCCGCGCCCCTCCTCTCGGGGGGCACCCCCGTCGTCGCCGCCCCCGCCCCCCAGCTCGTCCTCGACGCGCTCGCGGACCAGACCGACCTGCAGGAGCTGCCGGTCGAGGGGGGAGCGGCCGTGTTCCGCAACACCGCCTGGAGGCCGAGCGCGGGGCGGGTCGCGGCTCCGGCCCACGCGCTGCCGCCACTCGGGCGAAGCCTCCTCGTCGCCTTCGAGCTCGCGGGGTGGGCGCTCCTCGCCCGCTCCCTCCTGCGGGGGCGCCGGGCGCGCCGCCAGGCGGCCCGCTCGCGTCACCTCCGCCAGCCGCACCACGCCGTGCACCTCCACGAGGAGCGTGCCGACGGGGCGCTGGTGAGCGGCGTGCAGAGCTGATGGCGACGCGCCCCTCACCGCTCGGCGGCGACCGCCGGGGCCACGTCGCGCTCGTCGTCGTGCTCGCGCTGCTCGCCCTCGCCGGCTACGCCAACGCGACCGTCCGCCACCGCCGCGCCTCGGCCGCGAACGCGCCGACGCGCGCCGTCGGCCAGGTCTTCCTCTCCGGGGAGGCGAGCTCGTCGGCCTGGTACTGCCCGGGGCCGCTCCCCCTCGACGTCGGCAAGGACACCGCCGCCGTCGAGCTCGCGAACGTCTCGGGGAGGGCGGTGCGCGGCGAGCTCGACCTCGTCACCGACCGCGGCCTGAACCTCGTCCACCAGGTGCGCCTCGCCCCGCACTCGACCCTCCGGCAGGCCTTCCCGACGCCGAAGCGCCCCGGCTGGGGGGCGGCCTCGGTGCTCCTCGACAGCCGCGGCGTCGGCGTCACCGAGATCGAGCACGGCTCGGCGGGGCCCGTCGCCACGGCCTGCACGACGTCGGTCGGGACGAACGCCACCGTCGCCGGCGGCGCCACGACGAAGGCGGCGAACATCGCCCTCGCCCTCTACGACCCGGGGGCGACCCCCGCCGTCGCCAACGTGAGCTTCACGACGAGCAGCGGCAGCAACGTCGCGCCCCCCGCCTTCCAGGGGCTCGCGATCGGCGCCGGCCAGCTGATCGTCGAGAACGTCGGCGAGTACCTCCCCGAGCAGCAGGCGGTGACGAGCTTCGTCGCGAGCTCGGGGGGGCGCATCGTCGTCGGGGAGATGGACTCCGACGTCCTGCAGCACGCCCGCACCCTCGCCTTCTCGTCAGGCATCGCGACCGCGGCGCGCGACTGGTACCTACCGCCGGTCCCGAGCGGCGGCGCGGCGACGCTCTCGCTGCTCGTCGTCAACACCTCGACGCGCGCCGCCGAGGTGGCGGTGCACACCGCCTCGACGAGCGGCTTCCTCGGCGCCGCGACCACCGTCCGCCAGGTCGCCGCCGGCGCCACCGCTCAGTTCAACCTCGCCCGCGACCCGAGCCCGGGGGCGCTGCGCTGGGGGCACGTGAGCGTCACGGCGGGGGACGGGGTGGTCGTCGAGCGCTCGCTCGTGATCCCGAGGGCGACCGCCGTCCCGGCGCTGCTCAGCGCGCCGCCGAAGGGAGCGGCGCGCGCCCGCTCCGCCTACCAGCTGCCGCCCACGGTGCCGGCGGGGGAGAGCAGCGAGGAGGGGACGCCGCTGCTCGCGCGCGGCTGGCTGCTCGGTGGCGGAGAGAGCGACGCGAGCGCGGGCGAGGTGGTCACCTTCGCCAACCCCGGCGACGCGCCGCTCACGGTGCACCTCTCGGCCCTCGGCGCCGACCAGCGGACGAGGGCCTCGCTCGCGAGGGTGGCGAGGATCGGCCTCGCGCCGCACAGCGTGCTGGCGCTCGACCTCTCCGGCGTCGTCGCCGGCGCCCCCGCGCTCACCCTCGTGGCGCGCGCCGACGGCTCGTTCGAGTGCGGCGCCGACCTCTACGCGCGGGGGAAGGGGTCGGTCGGCTTCAACTCCTCGGCGGCGATCCCGCTCGCGTGAGCCTCCGCGCCCCCTGAGGCGGCCGTGACCGGGGGGGCGAGCGGCGGCGCGAGGGGCGCATCGCGGATGCCGCGGGCGAAGTGCGGGATCGCCGAGTCGATGTCGTGCACGGGGCGCCCGAAGGCCTCGTCGATCAGGCGGGCGACCTCCTCGCCGTCGACGCTCTCCTTCTCGAGGAGCTGGTGGGCGACCGCCTCGAGGCCGGAGCGGTGCTCGGAGAGGACCTGGCGGGCCCGCTCCTCCTGGTCGCGCAGGATCGTCGCCACCTCCTCGTCGACGACGCGGCTCGTGTCCTCGGAGTAGTCGCGGGTGTGCATCAGGTCCTCGCCGAGGAAGACCGTGCCCTGCTGGCCCCAGGCCATCGGGCCGACGCGCGCCGACATCCCCCACTCGCGGACCATCTTGCGGGCGAGCTCGGTATTGCGCTGCAGGTCGTCGCTGGCCCCGGTCGAGAGGTCGCCGTAGACGAGCAGCTCGGCGACGCGCCCGCCCATGCGCACCGCGAGCGAGTCCTCGATGTACTCGCGGCGGTAGATGTGGCGCTCCTCGAGGGGGAGCTGCTGGGTGACGCCGAGCGCCATGCCGGTCGGGATGATGCTCACCTTCAGCAGCGGGTCGGCGTTCGGGAGCACGTAGGAGAGGACGGCGTGGCCGGACTCGTGGTAGGCGACGCGCGCCTTCTCCTCCTCGGAGAGGACGAGGCTGTCGCGCTGCTGGCCCATGAGGACGCGGTCGCGCGCGGCGTCGAAGTCGCGCATCTCGACCATCTGGCTGCCGCGCCGCACGGCGTGCAACGCCGCCTCGTTGACGAGGTTCGCGAGGTCCGCGCCAGACATCCCGGGCGTGCCGCGCGCCACGAGCTCGAGGTCGACGTCGGGGCCAATGCGCTTGTCCCGGCAGTGCACCTGCAGGATCGGCTTGCGCTCCTCGAGGTCGGGGAGGGGGACGACGATCTGGCGGTCGAAGCGCCCGGGGCGGAGCAGCGCGGGATCGAGGATGTCGGGGCGGTTCGTCGCCGCCATCATCACCACGCCCTCGGCGGGGTCGAAGCCGTCCATCTCGTTCAGCATCTGGTTGAGGGTCTGCTCGCGCTCGTCGTGGCCGCCGCCGAGGCCGGCGCCGCGCTTTCGGCCGATGGAGTCGATCTCGTCGACGAAGATGATCGCCGGCGCCTGCTTGCGGGCTGTCTGGAACAGGTCGCGCACCCGGCTCGCGCCGACGCCGACGAACATCTCCATGAAGTCCGAGCCGCTCACCGAGAGGAAGGGGACCCCCGCCTCGCCGGCGACGGCGCGCGCGAGCAGCGTCTTGCCCGTCCCCGGCGGGCCGACGAGCAGCACGCCCTTCGGGATGCGGGCGCCGATCTCGCGGAAGCGCCCCGGCGACTTCAAGAAGTCGACGACCTCGGAGATCTCCTGTTTCACGCCGTTGTAGCCGGCGACGTCGGAGAAGGTCGTGCGCGGCCGCTCGGTGGAATAGACCTTCGCCCGGCTGCGGCCGATCGACATGATCCCCGACATCTGCCCCTGCGCGCGGCGGTTCAGCCACAAGAAGAAGGCGATGAAGATCCCGACCGGCAGCAGGTAGAGAAGGAGCGTCGGGAGGATGCTCGAGGAGGGCGAGGAGAAGCTGAGGGTGGCCTTGGACTTCTGGATCGCGGCGATCTCGGCGTCGCTCGGGGGCGGGCCGGTCGTGGTGTAGTTCGAGCCGTCGGCGAGCACGCCGGTGATGTTGCCCGAGGAGTTGTCGACCACCGCCGTCTTCACCTGGTTCTGCGCGAGGTCGGACTGGAACTGGGTGTAGGTGAGGTGGGTCGCGCTCGAGTGGCCGGCGAGCGAGGTCGAGAAGAGGGCGATGATCACCACCACCGCGAGCAGCGCCGCGAACCACCGCCAGGTGGCGTCGCCCGAGCCCGGCGTGCCGGTGTTGTTGTTGCGGCCGGGCCCTCCGAGGCCCTTGCCGGGGCCGCCGGGGCGCAGATCCTGCGGTTGTCGACTCACCAGTACATCGTAGGCACCGCCCCCCGCGGAGCTGCCGCGCGCCCCGCGCCCCGCGCCCGCCCCGGCCCCGCCGCCCCCGGCCCGCCGAGTTGACCGCAGCCCTCGAAACGGGGACGCTCAGGCATGGCCGAGGTCCCAGACGAGCGCCCCTCCGGCCTCGCCAACCGCTTCGGGCTCGTCGAGGCGCTCTTCGGCTTCCTCGGGGGCGAGCTCGCCGGCTCCCTCCTCGCCGGCGCGGCGAACGCCCTCGCCGGCCACACGAGCCGTCTCGGCGAGGACGTCGGAGGACTCGTCGGCCTGTGGCTCGGCCTCCTCGCCGCCGTCCTCGCCGCCTCCTCGGCGGCGCGCCGCCGCGGCGAGCGCCCGGGCGTGCTCGATCGGCTGCACGCCGACTACGGCCTCGCGCTGCGGCCGAGCGACATCCCCCTCGGCATCGCCGTCGGCCTCGCCTCGGCCTACCTGCTGGTGCCCGCCCTCACCCTCCCGCTCACCCCCTTCGTCCACCACCTCTCCGAGCGCCTCTCGGCGCCCTCCAAGCAGCTCGCCGAGCACGTCGACGGCACCGGCTACGTGGCCCTCGCGCTGCTCGTCTGCGTCGGCACGCCGGTCGTCGAGGAGCTCTTCTTCCGCGGCCTCGTGCTGCGGGCGGCGCTCGGCCGCCTCGGCGGCGGGCGCGCCGGGACCGTCGGCGCGGTCCTCGTTACCGGCGCGCTCTTCGGCCTCGCCCACTTCCAGCCGATCGAGCTGCTCGCGCTCGCCGGCTTCGGCTGCGTGCTCTGCGTGCTCGCGCTGCGGACCGGGCGCCTCGGGGCGGGGATGTTCGCCCACGCGACCTTCAACGCGCTCACGATCATCTCCCTCGCGCGCTCGCACTGAGCGCCCGCGGCCCCCGGGGCCGCCGCCGACGGGGCGGTAGGCTGGGGCGACATGGCCTCCGCGGAAGCGCTCGGCGCGATCTTCAAGGCCTACGACGTGCGCGGCATCGTTCCCGACGAGCTCGACGAGCAGGCCGCCTACGCGATCGGCGTCGGCTTCGGCCGCTTCCTCACCGAGCAGGGCGGCGCGGCGCCGCGCCTCGTCGTCTGCCGGGACATGCGCAGCTCGGGGGTGGGGCTCGCCGCGGCGCTCACCGCCGGTGCGCAGCAGGCCGGCTGCACGGTGACCGACCTCGGCCTCGGCTCGACGGACCTGTTGTACTTCGCCTCCGGCTCGCTCGACGCCGCCGGGGCGATGCTCACCGCCTCGCACAACCCCGCGGACTACAACGGGATGAAGCTCTGCCTCCCCGGGGCGCGCCCGATCGGCGAGGACAGCGGCCTGTTCCAGGTGCGCGACCACGCGCTCGAGGCGCTCGCCGGCGCGCCGGCCGCGGCCCGCCCGGCGGTCGAGCCGGAGCACCGCGACCTCCTCGAGGCCTTCGCCGAGCACGTCCGCTCCTTCATCGACCTCGGCGCCCTGAGGCCGCTGCACGTCGTCGCCGACACGGCGAACGGCATGGGCGGCCTCGTCGCGCCGCAGGTCTTCAACGGCCTGCCCTTCTCCCTCGACGTCCTCTACGGCGAGCTCGACGGCACCTTCCCGAACCACCCCGCCGACCCGATCCAGGAGGCGAACCTCGTCGACCTGCGCGAGGCGATCCTCCGCAGCGGCGCCGACGTCGGCCTCGCCTTCGACGGCGACGCCGACCGCGTCTTCCTCGTCGACGAGCTGGGGGTGCCGCTCTCGGGCTCGCTCACCACGGCGATCGTCGCCAAGGCGATGCTCGAGAAGCACTCCGGCGCGACGATCCTCTACAACTGCATCTGCTCGCGCACGGTGCGCGAGGTGATCGCCGAGAACGGCGGCAAGGGGATCCGCACCCGCGTCGGCCACTCCTTCATCAAAGGGGTGATGGCCGAGAGCGGCGCCGTCTTCGGCGGCGAGCACTCCGGCCACTACTACTTCGCCGACAACTACCGCGCCGACTCGGGGATCATCGCCGCGATGGTCCTCCTCGAGCTGCTCTGCCGCTCGGGGACGACGCTCTCCGAGCTGCGCCGCCCCTTCGAGCGCTACGCCGACTCCGGCGAGATCAACAGCGTCGTCGACGACCCGCAGGGCGCGCTCGCCGGCGTCGAGGCCTACGCGGCGGCGAACGGCGCCGAGCTCGACCACCTCGACGGCCTCACCGCCGACTACCCGACGTGGTGGTTCAACCTCCGCCCCTCGAACACCGAGCCGCTGCTGCGCCTGAACGTGGAGGCGCGCACCGACGCGGAGCTGGAGCGGCGCGTCGCCGAGGTGCTCGCGCTGGTGCGCGGCTGACCGAAGGACTGGCCGGGCGGCCCCCTCGGGCCGCCTCCGAGAAAGGGAGTGGGCGTGGCGCTCGACCAACTGCTCATCGAAATCCTCGTCGACCCGGAGGACAAGCAGCCGCTGTGGTACTTCGAGGGCGACGAGGTCCTCTACAACCCGCGGCTGCAGCGCCGCTACGAGATCCGCGACGGCATCCCGATCCTGCTGATCTCCGAGGGCGTCGCCGTCGGCGACGAGGAGCACGCGGCCTACGAGGGGCGGCGCGAAGCGGCCGTCGAGACCGGCACCGGCGGGGCGGGCGCCGCGGGCAGCTGAGCGGCGGCGCCGGCCTACACTGCGGGCGGCCCGGAGCGGGTCTGTGGTTGCAAGTCGATGCCAGTCGCAGGCGAAACGACCCACGTAAGGCAACCCGTGGTTGCTGAGCATGGTGCGGCTTAGAGGTAAGCCCCGCCCGTCCACGCGCCGATCCGCGGCACGGGACGGAGAAGGGGGGAAGCGCGCCACTTCCGGCGGTGCCGGGCCGGTCCGCCGGTCGCCACCACCGGGCGTGCCAGCTCCTCAGCGGGCGAGTGTGGGGTCAAAGACCAGGTCAGCCGCTCCGGGCCGACCTGCGCTGGCGCTGCGGTGAGCATCCCTTCGAGCTTCGCGATCGTCGGCCCGACGGCGAGCGGCAAGAGCGCCCTCGCGCAGCAGCTCGCCCTTGATCTCGGCTCGGTGGAGCTCGTCTCGGTCGACGCGATCGCGGTCTACCGCGGCCTCGACATCGGCAGCGACAAGCCGGACGCGGCGGCGCGCGCCGCGGTCGCGTGGCACCTCCTCGACGTCGCCGAGCTCGACGAGGAGTTCTCCGCGTCGGCCTTCGCTGCGTTGGCGCGCGCCGCGCGCTCCGAGATCGCCGGGCGCGCCGCGCGCGCCGGGCTGGTGGGGGGGAGCGGCCTGTACCAGCGGGCGCTCGTCGACGAGCTGGCGATGCCGCCCCGCTACCCCGAGGTCGCCGCCCTCCTCGAGGCCGAGGCCGACGCCTCCGGCCTCGCCCCCCTCTACGCCCGCCTGCAGGACCTCGACCCCCTCGCCGCCGGCCGCATCGAGGCCGGGAACCGCCGCCGCATCGTGCGCGCCCTCGAGGTCACCCTCGGCTCGGGGCGCCCCTTCAGTGCCGCCGGCCCCGGCCTCGAGCGCTACCCGCCGAGCCCGGTGCTGCAGATCGGCCTCGCCGTCGAGCGCCCCGAGCTCGATCGCCGCATCGAGGCGCGCCTCGACCGCCAGCTCGCCGCCGGCTTCCTCGAGGAGGTGCGGGAGCTGTCGGGCCGCCCCGGCGGCCTCTCGCGCACGGTCCGCCAGGCGCTCGGCTACCGCGAGCTGCTCGCCCACCTCGACACGGGGGGCGACCTCGCCTCGGTGCGTGCCGAGATCCTCAGGCGGACCCGGCGCTTCGCCCGCCGGCAGCAGTCCTGGTTCGGCCGCGACCCCCGCGTGCACTGGCTCGACGCCACCGCCCCCGACCTTCGCGAGCGGGCGCGCGCGCTGCTCGCGGAGGCCGGGGCCGGGGCCGGCACGTGAGAGACTCGGGCGTGGGCAGGATCGACCTCGACAAGTACGAGGCGCTCGGCAACGACTTCCTCGTGCTCGTCGACCACGAGGGGGGGCCGGCGCCCTCGGCGGCGCTCGCGAGCGCGCTCTGCGACCGCCGCCGCGGCATCGGTGCCGACGGCCTCATCCGCCTCACCGGCGGCCCCGCGGCCTTCGCGATGGAGCTGTGGAACGCGGACGGCAGCACCGCCGAGACGAGCGGCAACGGCCTGCGCTGCGCGGCGCTCGCCGCCTACCGCGAGAGCGGGAGCACGGCGCCGTTGATCACCACCGCCGCGGCCGCCTCCCACTGCACGGTGAAGCCCGAGGCGGGCGGGGGGCGGGCCGAGGTGCGCGTCGAGATGGGCGAGGTGCGCGTCGCGGAGGTGCCCTCGCCGCTCGCCTCGCGCCGCGCCTTCGCGGTCGACATCGGCAACCCCCACCTCGTCCTCGTCGGCGAGCGCGGGGACGTGACAATCGAGGGCGTCGGCCCCGGCCTGGAGCGCGCCGTCGAGGGCGGCCAGAACGTCGAGCTGGTGAGCGTGCTGGGGCGCGCCGCGCTCGACCTCGAGGTCTACGAGCGGGGGGCCGGGATCACCGAGGCCTGCGGTTCGGGCTCCGCGGCGGCTGCGGCCGCGACGCACGCCGTGGGCCTCACCGAGGCCGTGGTCGTGGTGCGTAACCCCGGCGGCGACCTCACCGTCGAGCTCTCCGGTTCGCCGCCGAGCGCGGCGCTGAGCGGGCCGGCGCGCCACGTCGCCGCGGTCGTTGTCGAGCTCGAGGAGGTCGGCGCCTTCTCGTGACGCTGATCGAGCGGAGCTTTCGGGAGCGCATCGTCCTCGTCGGGGTGGTCTCGTTCCCCCGCACCCTCTCCGAGGTGGAGGCGAGCCTCGACGAGCTTGCGCTGCTGATCGACACCGCGGGGGCCGACGAGGCCGAGCGGGTGCTGCAGGCGCGCGAGAGCCCCGACCCGGCGACCTACATCGGACGGGGCAAGGCCGAGGAGCTGCACCGCATCTGCGAGGAGGTCGACGCCGACACCGTTGTCTTCGACGACGAGCTGTCACCGGCCCAGCAGCGCAACCTCGAGCGCATCCTCGGCCGCACGGCGATCGACCGCTCGGCGGTGATCCTCGACATCTTCGCCCAGAACGCCCGTTCTGAGGAGGGCCGCGCCCAGGTCGAGCTGGCGCTCCTGCGCTACCGCCTGCCCCGCCTTCGCGGCCGCGGGCTCACCCTCTCCCAGCAGGCCGGGCGGATCGGCACCCGTGGCCCCGGCGAGACCCAGCTCGAGCAGGACCGCCGACGGATCACCCGCCGCATCGCGAAGCTCGAGGTGGAGCTCGCCGGCCTGGAGGCGACGCGCCGCACCCAGCGCCGGCAGCGCCGGCGCGGCGCGCACCGCAGCGTCTCGCTCGTCGGCTACACCAACGGTGGCAAGTCGACGCTCCTCAACACCCTCACCGACTCCGACGTGCTCGTCGAGAACCGCCTCTTCGCGACGCTCGACCCGCGTACCCGGCGCCTCGAGCTGCCCGGCGGCGAGACGATCGTCTGCACCGACACCGTCGGCTTCGTGAGCCGCCTCCCGCACCAGCTCGTGGAGGCCTTCCACTCGACCCTCGAGGTCGTCGCCGACTCCGACCTCCTCGTGCACGTCGTCGACGTCGCCGGCGCAGACCCCGAGGGGCACATGGAGGCGGTGCGCGGCGTCCTCGGGGAGATCGGCGCCGCCGACGTGCCGGAGCTGCTCGCCTTCAACAAGGCCGACCGCGACCCCGACAGCGCGAAGCGCCTGCTCGCCGCGCACGACGGCGCCGTCTCCTGCTCCGGCCTCACGGGGGAGGGGATCCCCGAGCTGCTCGACGTCGTCGCCGCGCAGCTGCGGGCGACCGACCGCGCCGTCGAGCTCGTCGTCCCCTACGCCCGCGGCGACGTGCTCGCCGCCCTGCACCGCTCGGGCGAGGTCCTCGAGCGCCGTGACGAGGACGGGCACACGGTGGTGCGCGTCCGCCTCGACGACGCCTCGCGGCGCCGCTTCGCCGAGTTCCTGCCGCCGAGCCCCCAGCCGCCGAGCGCCCAGCCGCCGGGCCCCCCGCGGCGCGGGGCGCAGGCGCCGTCCGCGCGGGACAGACAGGCGCCGTCCGAGCGAGAGAAAGAGGTCGTGAAGTGAGCGAGGCACCGTCGGGCTTCATCCCGCCGACCTACCCCTACGACCGGCTGGCGCCGATCGAGGCGATCTGCGAGGCGCTCCCCGGGGGGATGGTCGACCTCTCGGTCGGGACCCCCGGCGACCCGCCGCCGCCGCAGGTCGTCGAGGCGCTCGGCACCTCCGGCGCGGAGCGCGGCTACCCGCCCTCGCTCGGCAGCCCCCGCCTCCTCGAGGCGGCGCGGGCCTACGTCGGCCGCCGCTTCGACGTCGAGCTCGAGCGTCGCCACGTCGCGATCTGCATCGGCACCAAGGAGTTCGTGGCCGGCATCCCGCAGTGGCTGAAGCTGCGCGACCCCTCCCGCGACACCGTGCTCTACCCGGGGATCGCCTACCCGACCTACGAGATGGGGGCGCTCCTCGCCGGCTGCCGGGCGGTCGCCGTCGCGGCCCGCGCCGACGGCTCGCTCGACCTCGACTCGGTGAGCGAGGCGGACGCGGCGCGCGCGCTCTGCCTCTGGCTGAACAGCCCCTCCAACCCGACCGGGGCGCTCGACGACCTCGGCGCCGCCGCGGCCTGGGGGCGGGCGCGGGGCGTGCCCGTGCTCTCTGACGAGTGCTACGCCGAGTACACCTGGGAGGGCAGGCCGCGCACGATCCTCGAGCACGGCACCGAGGGGCTGCTCGCGGTGCACTCGATCTCCAAGCGCTCGAACTGCGCCGGGCTGCGCGTCGGCTTCTACGCCGGCGACCCCGAGCTCGTGCATTACCTCGTCGAGGTCCGTCGGCACGCCGGCTTCATGGTCCCCGGGCCGATCCAGCTCGCCGGCGCGCTCGCCCTCGAGGACGACGCGCACGTCGCCGAGCAGCGCGCCCGCTACCTCACCCGCCTCGAGCGGGTCGTCGAGATGCTCTCGGGCGTCGGGGTGAAGGCGAGCATCGCGGGGGGCTCGTTCTACCTCTGGGTGCCCGCCCCCGACGACGAGCGCTCGTCGGAGCGCGAGGAGGGGGAGGGGCCGGAGTGGGGCTTCACCCGCTGGCTCGCGCGCACGGCGGGGATGCTCGTCAGCCCCGGCGACTTCTACGGCCCCGCCGGGCGGGGCTACGTGCGCATCGCCGTGGTCCAGCCCGACGAGCGCATCGAGCTCGCCGCCGAGCGCCTCGCCGCCGCCGGCTGAGCGGCCCGGGGGGACGGCGGGCGGCCTTGTAGTCTGCTCGGCCGAGAAGGAGGCGCACGTGGCAACCCTCGAAGGCTCGATCCATGAACTCTTCGCGCGCATCGGCGAAGTGACCCCCCGCGACGCCGAGCAGGTCGCGCTCATCGAGGAGGCCATCGGCCTCCTCGACAGCGGCGAGGCGCGCGTCGCCGAGGTCGACCCGGCGAGCGACGAGGTCGTCGTCCACGAATGGCTGAAGGAGGCGATCCTCCTCTACTTCCGGGTGCGCGAGATGGAGACCACCGACCTCGGCCCCTTCGAGTTCCACGACCGCATCCCCTTGAAGCACGGCTACGAGAAGCTCGGGGTGCGGGTCGTCCCCGGCGCCTCTGCCCGCTACGGCTCGTACCTCGCGCCGGGCGTCGTGCTGATGCCGAGCTACACCAACATCGGGGCGCGCGTCGGTGAGAAGACGATGGTCGACACCTGGGCGACGGTCGGCTCCTGCGCGCAGATCGGCGCCAACGTCCACCTCTCGGGCGGGGTGGGGATCGGCGGCGTCCTCGAGCCGCCGAACGCGACCCCCGTCGTCATCGAGGACGACGCCCTCGTCGGCAGCCGCTGCATGATCACCCAGGGCGCGCGCGTCGGGCGGGGCGCGGTGATCGGCGAGGGGACGATCCTCAACCCCTCGATCCCGGTGATCGACGGCGAGAGCGGCGAGGAGCTCTCCCGCGGCGTGGTGCCCCCCTGGAGCGTGGCCGTCGGCGCCTACCGCCGCCGCGAGCTGCCCGGCGGGGAGTACTTCCTCCCGTGCGTCCTCGTCCTCCGCCGCCTCGCCGAGGGCGAGCGCCACGACAAGGCGCAGCTGAACGAGGTCCTGCGGGCGCACGGCGTTTCCACCTGAGGCGGGGGAGATGCACGAGGACCTCCTCCTCGAGACCGCGCGCCTCGTCGACGTCCCCTCGGTGAGCCGCGACGAGGCGGCGATGGCCGATCTCGTCGAGGAGGAGCTGCGCGCGCTCCCCGGCCTCGAGGTGGTGCGCGTCGGCAACAACGTCGTCGCCCGCACCGCCCTCGGCCTCGCGGGGCGGGTGGTGCTCGCCGGCCACCTCGACACCGTCCCGCCGGCCGGCAACGAGCGCTCGCGCGTCGAGGGCGACGTCTGCCACGGCCTCGGCAGCGCCGACATGAAGGGCGGCCTCGCGGTGCTGCTCGCCCTCGCGTGGGGGATCGAGGCCCCGCGGCGCGACCTCACCTTCGTCTTCTACGCCTGCGAGGAGATCGCCCGCTCCTATTCCGGCCTGCGCGAGCTCGCCGCCGCCGACCCCGGCCTCCTCGCCGGCGACGCGGCGATCCTCCTCGAACCGACGAACGCCTGCATCGAGGCGGGCTGCCAGGGCATGGTGCGGTTCGAGGTCGTCCTCGGCGGCCGCCGCGCCCACTCGGCGCGCCCCTGGGCGGGGGTGAACGCCGTGCACCGCCTGGCACCGGTCCTCGAGGCGGTCGCCTCCTTCGAGGAACGGCGGCCGGTGATCGACGGCTGTGAGTACCGCGAGAGCCTGCAGGCCGTGGACGTGCGGGCGGGCGTCGCCGGCAACGTCGTCCCCGACGAGGCGCGCCTCGTCCTCAGCCACCGCTTCGCCCCCGACCGCGACGAGAACCAGGCCGCCGAGGCGATCGGGATACTGCTCGCGCCGGCCCTCGACTCCTCGCTCGGCGACCGCCTCGAGGTCCTCGACTCGGCGCCGGCGGCGGCACCGAGCCTCGGCCACCCGGTCCTCGCCGAGCTCGTCGCGGCGAGCGGTCAGCCTCCAGCGGCGAAGATCGCCTGGACCGACGTGGCCTTCTTCTCCGAGCTCGGGGTGCCCGCCGCGAACTTCGGCCCCGGTGACCCGCTGCTCGCGCACCATCCCGACGAGCAGGTCACCCGCCAGGACCTCGAGGAGGTGCGCCGGGCGCTCGCCGGGGTGCTCTACGGCTGAGGAGGCAGGCGCCGTTGCCCGAGCGGCGCCGTGGCGTCAGTGGCCGACGCGCCGCATCACGGTGACGACCTTGCCGTAGACCTGGACCTCGTCGGGGGAGAAGCGCATCGGCTGGTAGGCGGCGTTCGCCGGCTCGAGCACGACCTCGCGCCCCTCGTGGCGGAGGGTCTTCACCGTCGCCTCGCCGTCGCCGATGCCGGCCACGACCACCTCGCCGTCCTCCGCGGCCTGTTGGCGTCGGACGACGACGTAGTCGCCCTCCAGGATCGCGAGGTCGATCATCGAGTCGCCGCGCACCCGCAGCATGAACAGCTCGCCCAGCCCGGTGAGGTCCTCGGGGAGGGGGAGGACGTCCTCCACGTTCTCCTCGGCGAGGACACCGACGCCGGCGGCGACGTCGCCGACGAGTGGGACGTGCACGACCGGCCGCGCCGCCATCGCCGCGCCGGAGCTCGGCTCGAACGAGACGGCGATCGCCCGCGGCTTGGTGGGGTCGCGGCGCAGGAAGCCCTCGCGCTGGAGCACCTGCAGATGGCTGTGCACGGTGGAGGACGAGGTGAGCCCCACCGCCTCGCCGATCTCGCGCACCGACGGCGGGTAGCCGCGCTCGCGGATCTCCTCGGCGATGAACTCGAGGATCTGGCGACGCTTGCCGCTGAGCGTCTGTTGGGCCATCGGATCTCCTTGTCAGGGGCGGGTGTCACACCCGTTCGCGAACATCTGTTCGTGGGAACACCCGTTCGACAGAGTTTGACACCGAACAGGTGTTCGTGCAACGATTCTCCCAGAAATCGAACATACGTACGACGAAAGGAAGAGGCGATGGCGGCGCTGCCCACGACGTTCCCCGGCACCCGGCGACACCCCTCGGCGCGGCCGGCGCTCCGCCTGGTGACGGGCGGCGAGCCCAGCACCCGCCGCTCCGCCTCTCCCGTCGCGTACGCGCCGATCGGACGCGAGGCGGCGCCACGCCCGCGACCCGTGGCGCAGGGCTCGGGCCGGGCGGCCACCTCTCTCCACCCCGCCCGGTCCGAGCACTCGTCACCGACCCGCGCCCTGTCGAGCGCCCCGGCGCGCCACCGCAGGCACGGCCTGCTCCCCGCCTGCGCGACCTTCGCCCTCCTCCTCGCCACCTGGTTCGGCGCCGGCGCGCTGCGCGGCGGCGCCCCCGTCCCCGCCCACCTCGCAGGCTCGACGGTGAGCGGGAGGGCGGTCGTCTACGTCGTCCGCCCGGGCGACACCCTCTGGTCGATCGCCACCCGCCTCGAGCCGGACGCGGACCCGCGGCCCCTCGTCAACGCTCTTCAGGCAGAGACGTCCGACGGCACGCTCGTCGTCGGGGAGACGCTGCACCTTCCCTGAGTGGGAGAGGGCCCCCCGCCCCCCGCACCGCCTCTCCGGCGCCCCCGGACGCGCCCATTAGCCTCGGCGCGATGCGGTGTCCCTCCTGTGGCGGCGACGAGGACCGCGTCGTCGACTCGCGCGAGGTGGAGCACGGTGCCGCGATCCGCCGTCGCCGGGAGTGCCGTCGCTGCGGCTACCGCTTCACCACCTTCGAGCGCCTCTCGGCGAGCCTGTTGTTCGTGAAGAAGCGCTCCGGGGAGCGCGAGCCCTTCGACCGGGAGAAGGTCGCGGCGGGCGTCCGTTCGGCGTGCAAGAACCGGCCGGTGACACCCGGGGCGATCGAGCGACTCGCCGCCGCGGTCGAACAGCAGCTGCGCACCGCCGGGCCGGAGGTCTCGAGCCAACAGGTCGGCGTGGCCGTCCTCGACCACCTGCGAGAGCTCGACGACGTCGCCTACCTGCGCTTCGCCAGCGTCTACAAGGGCTTCGAGGAGGCCGGGGACTTCGCGCGCGAGGCGGGGCTGCTCACCAAGCAGACCGCGCCGAAGCAGCACGAGCTGGCCTGAGCGGGGCCGCGAACCCGGTGGCGGCCGAGCTGCTCTCCGCGGTGCCCACGAGCGCGCTCGCGATCTACGCGCACCCCGACGACGCCGACGTCTCCTGCGGGGGGACGCTCGCGGCCTGGGCGCAGGCGGGCGCGCCCGTGCACCTCGTGATCTGCACCTCGGGGGACAAGGGGAGCTCGGAGCCGGCCGCCGATCCGGGAGCGCTCGTCGCCCGCCGCCACCTCGAGGTGGCCGCGGCCGCGGAGGTGCTCGGCCTCGCCGGGGTGGAAGAGCTCGGCTACCCCGACGGGGAGGTCGAGAACGACCGTGAGCTGCGGGCGCGCCTCGTCGGCCTGATCCGCCGCCTGCGCCCCGAGGTCGTCGTCTGCCCCGACCCGCTCGCGCTGTTCTTCGGCGAGCACTACTACAACCACCGCGACCACCGGGTGGTCGGCGCGGCGGCCCTCGACGCCGCCTGCCCGGCGGCCGGCTCCCCCCTCTACTTCCCCGAGCAGGGGAGCGCCTTCTCGCCCGCCTTCGCCTATCTCTCCGGCTCGCTCGAGCCGGGGGTCTACGTCGACATCGGCGCGACCGTCGGGAAGAAGGCGGAGGCGATCCTCTGCCACGCGAGCCAGCTCGGCGAGACCGGCGAGTGGTTCCGCGAGGTCGTGAGCGACCGTGCCGAGCAGGCCGGGCGGGCCGCCGGCGTCCCCTACGCCGAGGCCTTCCGCCGCATCCGGATCGCGTCGTGAGCGCGGCCGGGCCCGCGCGCCGCGCCGACATCCTGCACCTCGACATGGACTGCTTCTTCGCCGCGGTGGAGGTGCTCGACGACCCGGCGCTCGCCGGCAGGCCGGTCATCGTCGGCGGCGTCGGGAACCGCGGCGTCGTCTCCTCCGCGTCCTACGAGGCGCGCGGCTTCGGGGTGCACTCGGCGATGCCGACCGCCGAGGCGCGGCGGCTCTGCCCGACCGCGCACTTCCTCTCGCCCCGCCACGACCGCTACGGCGAGGTCTCCGCGCAGCTGCTCGAGCTCCTCCACGAGGTGACCCCGGTCGTCGAGCCGATCTCGGTGGACGAGGCCTTCCTCGACATCTCCGGGGCGCACCGCATCGCCGGGCCGAGCCACGAGATCGCCGACGCGCTGCGCCGCACCGTGCGCGAGCAGCTCGGCCTCGACTGCGCCGTCGGCGGAGGGAGCAGCAAGCTCGTCGCCAAGCTCGCCTCCAAGGCGGCCAAGCCGGAGATCGCCCCCGAGGGGCCGCGCCCGGGCCTCGGGGTGCTGATCGTCGACCCCGCCGAGGAGCTCGCCTTCATCCACGGCCACGCCGTGCGGGCGATCCCGGGGATCGGCCCGCGCACCGCCGAGAAGCTCGCCCGCCTCGGCATCCGCGGCGTGGGCGAGCTCGCCGCCCTCCCCGTCGAGCGCCTAGTTTCGCTGTTCGGCAAGCGCCAGGGCGCGGCGCTCGCCGCGCTCGCGAACGGGATCGACGAGCGGCCCGTCGAGCCGAACCGGGGGCTGCGCTCGATCGGCCACGAGGAGACCTTCGACCGCGACGTGACGACCCTCGTCGCGCTCGAGGGCCACGCCCGCCGGCAGTCCGAGTCGGTGGCCGCCCGCTGCAGGCGGGCCGAGCTCTTCGGCCGCACCGTGCAGGTGAAGCTCAAGTTCGCCGACTTCACGACCATCACCCGCTCACGCACCGCCGGCCACCGGGTGACGAGCGCCGCGGAGATCGCGGAGATCGCCGTCGAGCTGCTCGGGAAGCTCGAGTGGACCCAGGGCGTCCGCCTGCTCGGCGTCTCCGTGGCGAACCTCGAGAGCGGTGAGGAGGCCCGCCAGCTCGCCCTCTTCGCCGAGGACGGCGCCCCCGCCATGGGGCACGATCAGCGCAAGGCGATCGAGTCCGTCACCGACTCGATCCGCGAGCGGTTCGGGAGCGACGCCATCTCCGCGGCCTCGACCCTCGCAGACGGGGCGCGGGGACTGGAGGGGCGGCACCGCGGGTAACCTTTGAGTGCCGGGAGGCGTTGTCGCCGAGAGCGGGCTGCGCGAAAATCCCGGCGGGCCGGGTCGCCGCGGCAGGCGCCGGGCCCGAGCGACCGATGCCGGGAAGGGGAGACGAGGTGCCACTTTCCGAGGACGAACAGCGCATCCTCCACGAGATGGAGCAGAAGCTCTACGAGCACGACCGCGGCTTCGCGGAGCGGGTCCGCTCCTCACACGGCCTGCACCGGCCGATGCGCTGGTCGGTCGGCATCTTCGTCGCCGGGCTGGCGATCGTCCTGCTCTCCTTCAGCTCCTCGCTGCTGCTCGCCACCTTCGGCTTTTTGATCATGGTCTTCGCCGCCCTGCTCTTCGAGCGGGGCGCACGCCACGCCTTCGGCGGGGGCGACGACGGCCTCCGCTCCGGCCGCTCCCTCGGCGGCGACATCTCGACGATGGGCCGCCGCCTCCGCTCCCGCTTCTTCCAGCAGCACTGAGCAGCGAGCACCCGGTCGCCCGCCCCGGCGCCCTCGCGGGCGCCCTCCCCGCGGTCCTCCTCCGCCCACGCCTGTGGAGGAGCGCGCTCGCGGTCGCGGTCGGCCTCGTGCCCCGCCGCTGGTGGCGTCGTCCGCCGCACCTTCCCGTTCCCTCGGCGCGCTGGCTCGCCTTTCGGATGGAGACCGCCTACGGCAAGGCTGCGCCGCCGCCGGGCCCCGCCGATGTGGTCGGCTACCTCACCTTCGTGCGCGAGCAGCGGCTGCTGCGCCGCGGCCGGTGAGCCCGCCCGCCGCGGCGAGCCCCGGCGCGCGCGGGAGCGCGCGCTACTCTCGGCCGTGATGGCGCACAGACAGGCCCGAAGGGTCAGGTAGCCCCGGTGATCGGCCGTTCTCTCGTCCTCAACGCGACGTTCGAGCCGATCTGTGTGGTCACGTCCCGCCGCGCCCTCTGCCTGGTGCTGAACGCCAAGGCCGAGCTGGTGCACGACAGCGGCGAGGTCTTCCGCTCCGCCCGCTCGAGCTTCCCCGAGCCCTCCGTCGTCCGCCTCTCGCAGTACGTGAAAGTGCCGCGCCAGACCCGCGTCGCGATCACCCGCCGCTCGGTCTTCGCCCGCGACGGCCACCGCTGCCAGTACTGCGGGGCGCAGGCCGAGAACATCGACCACGTGCTGCCGCGCAGCCGCGGCGGCACCCACACCTGGGAGAACGTCGTCGCCGCCTGCCGCCGCTGCAACGCGGCCAAGGAGGACCAACTCCTCGAGGACTCCGGCTTCACCCTGCGCCACCTGCCACGCGCGCCCCGCTCGGGGGTGTGGCTCCTCGCCGCGAGCGGCGAGATCCGCTCGGAGTGGGAGCCCTACGTGGCCCCCGCGCTCGAGCACGCCGTCGGCCTCTAGCCACCGGTGCTGGTGGTGCGGCGGGAGGCGCCCGTCGGAGAGCTCGTCGTCACCCCTCCTGACTTCCCCGCCCCGACGATGGTCGTCGCGCGGCCGAGCGACGGGGCCGTCGTCCTCGGCAGCACCCAGCCCGAGGCGGACTTCGACGCCGCGGCCGTGGCCGCCACGGGGCGCTCACTCGTGCGGCGGCGCAGCGGCGGGGGAGCGGTCTTCGTCGGCCCCGGCCGCCAGCTGTGGGTGGACTTCTTCGTCCCCGCGGCCGACCCCCTGTTCGACCGTGACGTCGGCCGCGCCGCGGCGCCGCTCGGGGAGGCCTGGCGCGCCGCGCTCGCCGACTGCGGCCTCGACCCGGCGCTGCTCGCGGTGCACCGCGGCGGCCTCGTCGCCGCCCCCTACTCCCGCCAGCTCTGCTTCCTCGGCCTCGGCCCCGGTGAGGTCACCTTCGGGAGGCGCAAGGTGGTCGGCCTCTCCCAGCGGCGCAACCGCGCCGGTGCCTGGTTCTTCACGATGGCGCCGCTCGTGAGCGCCCCCACCGAGGAGGCGGCCCTGCTCGCCCTCGATCCCGACGAGCGGACGCGCGCCGCGGCGGCCCTCGCCAGCGGGGTGGTGGCCCCGGCGCTCGACCCGGAGGCGCTCGAGGCGGCCCTCCGGCGCCACCTCGAGCGCCTCGGCGGCCGCTGAGCGACCGGAGCGGGCGGTGATCGCGAGCTGCGGGGAGGCCGTCCTCGACCTGCTCCCCTCTGGCGCTCGGGCGCTCGGCGGCTCGCCCTTCAACGTCGCCCTCGGCGTCGCCCGCCTCGGTGGGGAGAGCGCCTTCCTCGGTGCCCTCCCCGAAGGCGAGCAGGCGGCGCCCTTCCTCGAGGCGCTCGTCTCGGCCGGCGTCTCGCTCGCCCACCTGCAGCGGGTGCCGTGGCCGCTCCTCACCGCCGAGGTGCGGGTGCACGACGGGGTGACCGACTACCGCTTCAGCCCCGACGACTCTGCCGACCGCCACCTCGCCCCGAGCGGCCTCGCGGGTGTGGCGGCGCTGCACGTCGGCTCGCTCGTCCTCGCCCGCAGCCCGGCGGCGGAGGCGGTCGCCCGCGCCGCGACGGCGTTTCCGGGCTTCCTCTCGCTCGACCCGAACGCCCGCCCGTTCGCGATCGGCGACCTCCCCGCCTGGCGGTCCCGCCTTCGGCGGGTGGCGGCGCGTGCGGACCTCGTGAAACTGAGCGGGGAGGACGCGGCGGCCCTCGCGCCCGGCGAGGCCCCCGCCGCGCTCGCCGCGGCGCTGCTCGCAAGCGGCTGCGGCGCGGTCGTCCTCACCGACGGGGCGCGTGGCGCCCGCCTGCACCTGCGCTCCGGCGACCTCGCGGTCCCCGCCTACCCGGCGGCGCCCGGCGGCGATGCCGTCGGGGCCGGTGACAGCTTCATGGCCGGCCTGCTCGTCGCCCTCGGCGACGCCGGGCTGCTCCTCGCCGGCTCGCTCGGTGGACTCGCCCCCGGCGAGCTCGCCGGGGCGCTGCGCTTCGCCGCCGCGGCGGCCTCGCTCACCTGCGCTGCCCGCGGCGCGGCGGCACCGGGGCGCGCCGCCGTCGAGGAGCGCCTGGGGCGCGCCTGAGCGCTACTCGATCGTCCCGCCCGCCTCGAAGATCTCGATCTCCTCGAGCTCGGCGATGCGGTTCGCGTGGCGGCCGCCGTCGAAGCTGGTGGCGAGGAAGACGTCGAGGATCGCGCAGGCGAGCTCGGGGGCGAGGAGGCGGGCACCGAGCGAGAGGACGTTGGCGTCGTTGTGCCGGCGCGCGAAGCGCGCCGTGTACTCGTCGTGGCAGAGGGCGGCGCGGATCCCGTGCACCTTGTTGGCGGCGATCGCCTCGCCCTGGCCGCTCCCGCCCATCACGACCGCGAAGTCCGCGTTGCCGCGCGCCACGTGGCGCGCCGCGTCGGCGCAGATCGGCGGGTAGTCGACGGGCTCCTCGGTGTGGGTGCCGATGTCCTCGACCTGGTGGCTGGTGGTCGCCGCGAGGTGCTCGGCGATGGCAGCCTTCAGGTGCACGCCCGCGTGGTCAGAGGCCAGCACGATCCTCATAGGTTGCCCCTCTCTTGCGGCTCGACGGCGCCGGTGCCGACGGCTTCATACTGCCCGCTCCGCGGCGGTGCGCGGGCCGCTCAGCCGCCCGCGGTGACGGTGCGCGCCGCGAGGTCGGCGAGCTCAGCGGGGACCGGGGAGTCGAGCTGCGCGTAGGTGCAGCTGTCCGGGGTGCGGTCGCCCCGGAAGCGGCGGAAGGTGGTGGCGTGGCGGAAGCGGTCGCCCTGCAGGTGGTCGTAGGCGACCTCGACGACGAGCTCGAGGCGCAGCGGCGTCCAGGAGAGGTCCTTGTGCGCCGTCCAGCGCGAGCCGGCGTCGGGGCGCCGCTCGGCCTCCTCGAAGAACCACGGGTGCTCGTCGCCGACCCCCTGGCGCAGCGGCTGCAGCTCGCCGAAGAGCTCGACGCGGCGTGCCCTGGTGAACGACGAGGTCACGCCGACGTGGTGGAGGACGCCCTCGTCGTCGTAGAGGCCGAGGAGGAGGGAGCCGATCGCGTCCTCGGTGCCCTTGAGGACGCGGTAGCCGCCGACGACGCAGTCGGCGGTGCGCTCGTGCTTCACCTTGGTCATCACCCGCTCGCCCTCGCAGTAGGGGAGGGCGGGGTCCTTCGCGACCACGCCGTCGAGGCCGGCGCCCTCGAAGCGGTTGAACCACTCGAGGGCCTGCGCGACGTCGGTCGTCGCCGGCGTGAGCTGCAGCTGGCCGCGCCGCTCGCCGATCAGCTCCTCGAGGAGGGCCCGTCGGCGCGAGAAGGGCGCCGGCCGCAGGTCCTCGTCACCGAGCGCGAGGAGGTCAAAGGCGATGAAGGTCGCCGGCGTCTCGGCGGCGAGGCGGGCGATGCGGCTCGCGGCGGGATGGATGCGCTGCAGCAGCGCGTCGAAGTCGAGGCCGGAGGGCGAGACGATCACGATCTCGCCGTCGAGGACGCAGCGCTCGGGGAGGCCATCGAGGAGGGGGGTGGTGAGCTCGGGGAAGTAGCGGGTGAGGGGGCGCTCGTTGCGGCTCGCGAGCTCGAGCTCCTCCCCGTCACGAAAGACGATCGAGCGGAAGCCGTCCCACTTCGGCTCGTAGACGAGGCCGTCGCGCTCGGGGAGGCTGCGGGCGGCCTTGGCGAGCATCGGCGAGACCGGTGGTTGCACGGGGAGGGCCACGGGAGCCGAGGGTACGCGATGGCGCGCGGGGGCACCGAAAGTTCGGCGATGTGTCCGTTGGCGAACCCATTTCCACCGAAGTAGGGGCTGACCTGCCCCGTTAGTCGCCACGGCGCTCCAAATGGAGTGAGGCACGCTTTCGGCATAATGCGGCAGCAATCGAGCGTATTCGGCGATGGCCACTGAGGTTTGTGGACCTTGAAATGTCATGCCTGGCCGGGGCGATCCCAGAACCGGTGCTCAGGCAGGTCCCGCCACCCGCAAGAGGAGTGCCTGGATGCGGGTCTCGCGCTCGGCGGCTGCCTCTGGGGTGAGGTTGCGAAGGATGGCCTCCATCGCCCGCCCGCCGCGTCCGAGGTGCTGGCGAAGGAACGTGCCCAAGTCCCCGACGATGGGGTCATCCGGCAGGTCGGACGGTTGCACGTTCTCGGCGGCGGCCACCTCGAGGCACCGCCACAGGTCAGTGCAGTCGCGGTCCTCGTCCCGCACCTTTCGCGCCCCGGACTTCAAGAGCAGCATGCCGACGGCGTCGGGAAGTAGCACCTCGCTGTCGATCGTCTGTCCAGCTGTCAGAACGAAGTGCAGCGGCAGACGGACCGGGGGGCGGGCGAGCGCTTTGGCCAGACCCGGCACCTCGGTGGTGTTGACGTTTCCCACTTGCTTGTCTCTGCGAGCACGCGAGGTGTAGGCCGGGATGAGCAGGTCGGTTTCAGCCATCCTCGAGTCGTCGCCCGCTACGAGCGGACGCGCCATGTGAGCCCGACGTCTTCTCGTAGTGCATCCCTTCGAGCTCTTCGACGAGCCGTCCCGAGCGAAGCACGTGCGGAGGGATGCCGAGATCGGCGTCGCGCGTCTCGCGTAGCGGGATGTCGAGGCCAAGCCGCTGGACGTGGAGCATGACGGCGATGCCGCCAAGGAAGCGGTAGTCGTCCCCGACGCCGGCACGCCGCGCCGCCAAGGCGACGTCGGCCATCGCCACGAACCTACCGTCGTCCGCCGCAGAGGGACTGGTCAGGTTCAGTCGCGCATCCTCGTCGCCAGGCAGTGGCGGGAGTTGTTCACCGAGCAGCACCTGGCCGGTCGGCGGCGAGGAGAACGAGGCTGAAACAGCTGGAACGACGCAAAGGTGGCCCGCTTCACAGAACCCCGAGTGGATGTCAACCTCCTGGCGGCACGGGGTTCCGTCCACCGTCTCGGTCGACATGCACGTTCGCGTCGTCATCGGCCAGCCACCTCCTGTTGCTTCACCGTTCCTCGGGGTGCATCACGAGGTAGCGCACGACCCGGTCGGCGGCCTCCTTGCGATCGACGCCGCCGAGATGGCAGAGGTCCCAGACCTGCTGGAGAGGGTGAGCCACCGGGAATGGCGCCGCCCGAGGTGGAGCCCACGGCTCGAGGAGGCTCGGGTCCGTCACCTCGCGCACGACGATGCTCGCGTCGCCGAGGCCGAGCGCCGGCACGAAGCCCACCGCACCGAGGTCGGGCGGCGTGTCGCTGTAGACGACGCTCAGGGTCGGCGAGCGGTAGGGGGCGACGTAGTCCGGTCCCGCGTCGGCCGAGACGACGACATGCGCCCCCGTCGCCTCGAGGCGCTCGGCGGCGAGCTCCGCTTGCTCGAGCTGCCGGTCGAGGCCGTACCAGTAGGTCTCGCGCAAGACCTGCGGTCGGTGGTGGGCGACATAGAGGTAGGCAAGCAGCGCTCGCTGGTCCGCTTCATGGACCTCGGCGAAGCGCACGCCTTCGGCCGACAGCAGTCGGCCGATCTGGGAGATGCGGGGCTGCGACACCCCGAACTCCTGAGCAAGGTCCACCTGTAGGCTCGGGGTCGGGCGCAGCGTGAGAGCGCGCACGACTTGCGAAGTCGCCGCTCCCCAGCGTCTCGTCCCCAACGTCATAGCTTCCATGCAGCCAGTATAAGCCTTCTGTGCCCTATTTGCTAGAAGGCTTATATATGAGCCTTCTCGGTCGACGGGGAGCGTCACGCGTCTCCAGATTGGACGGTTCGCGTTTTCCGACGCCGCGACCGACCTGGCGCACGCTGGGCCTCGAGCTATCGCGCCAGTGCTGGCGCCGAGGCGGGGTCACCTTGCCTGCTCACCGCCTGGAACAGATTGTTCCATCTTGAGCGATAGAGCCGAAATGCCCACCAGCGCGGATTCGGCGATCAGCATCGCCTCTCGAAGCTGCCGATGCCTCCAGCGTGGGTTCGCCAACGGACACACCACCGAAAGTTCACCGACCGTCGAGGTCGTCTTGACCCTCCGTTCAGCTCGCCTCTCTACGCTCAGGCCAGATGAGCGAGCGACTGACGAGCGAGCGGTTGGCGGCGACGCGGCGACACCCGGCCGGCTCGGCTCGGCCCCGCCCGCGCCTCGTCCTCCTGCAGGGTGGGGCGGACGCTCAGGGCCCCGACGAGCGACGCGGCCGCCTGCGAAAGCAGCTGCGGCGGGCCGCCGGGCTCATCGGGGAGGGCTTCGCGACCCTCCCCGAGCAGCACTTCAGCTGAAGCACGCGGCCGCTCGAAGCGGAGCGGCCCGAGACCCAGGCGCTACCTTCTCTTGGTGGCGCTGACCGAGGTCCCGTCCTCCGCCGCGCCCGGCCCGACGGCTCCCGAGGGTCCCGCCCAGATCAGCACCGCGCGCCGCTGGACGATCTTCGCGATCGTCGCCACCGCGCTGTTCATGACGTCGATCGACATGACGATCATCTCGACGGCGATCCGCCCGATCCACCGCTCCTTGCACGCCCCCCTCAACTGGACGGGCTGGACGATCACGGCCTTCACCCTCGGGATGCTGATCACGATGCCCGTCGCCGGACGCCTCTCGGACCAGTTCGGACGGAAGAAGGTCTTCCTCAGCTGCGCCGTGCTCTTCACCGTCGCCTCCCTCGCGTGTGGCCTCGCGACGAACATCTACGAGCTCATCGCGCTGCGTGCGGTGCAGGCGATCGGCGGCGGTGCCTTCATGCCGTCGGCGACGGGGATCGTCTCGGACCACTTCGGCCGAAACCGCGACCGGGCGATCGCGATGTTCACGAGCGTGCTCCCCGCCGGGGGGATCATCGGCCCGGTCCTCGGCGGGATCTTCGTCGCCTACTGGTCCTGGCGGTGGATCTTCTTCGTGAACGTCCCGCTCGGACTGCTCGTCGTGGTCGCGGGCGCCCGCCTGATCCCCTACTCGGGGCCCAAGCCGGGAGCGCGTGCCGACCTGAAGGGGGTCGCGCTGCTCGGCGCGACGGTACTGCTCGCGATGTTCGGCGTGACGAGCCTCGGGGACGGGCACGCGGCGCTCTGGTCGCCGACGGTGCTCCCTCCCGAGATCGCCGCCCTCCTCGTCGGCTGGCACCTCATCGGCCACCTGCGCACCACCGGGGAGGCGATCCTCCCGATCGAGCTCTTCCGGATGCGCCAGTTCCTCGTGATGAACCTGCTGAACGTCCTCTACGGCGCGGCGGTCCTCGGCATCGGGGCCCTCGTCCCCCTCTACGCCGAGGACCGCTACCACTTCAGCGCGCTGAGCTCCGGCACCGTGCTCACGGCGAGGGCGGTGGGGACGATCCTCGTCGCCGGGGTGACCTCGTTCCTCCTCCGCCGTATCGGCTACCGCCTGCCGATGGCCGTCGGCTTCGTGACGATCGCGCTCGGCTCCGGGATGCTCGCCGCGCCCCCGCAGCTCCTCGGCACCTACGCCTGGGTCGCGCTCGCCACCGCGATCACCGGCCTCGGGATGGGGATGGCGATGCCGGCGACGAACAACGCGACCCTCTCGCTCGCCACCGAGAACGTGGCAGTGATCACCGGGACGCGGGGGATGTTCCGCAACACCGGCTCGATCATCGCCGTCGAGGTGATGACCGCCGTCCTCAACCGCGTGAGCGACGCCGGCCTCGCGCTCGCCATCGGCTACGTGGTCGTGGGGGCGCTGCTGCTCCTCGCGGTGCCCTTCATCTACACCGTCCCGGACCACCGCGGCAGCTGGTAGCGGGGCCGCGAGGCCGCGCTTGACGGGGTCGATCGTGCTAGCCATAGTAGCGCCAGTGACTCTCTCTCGGCCCCGCCGATGACGCTCCTCGCGCCGCCGCGTCGCGCCCCCGGCGGGCAGCCGCCGACCGAGGTCCTGATCGAGGAGGCGCGCCAGCGCCAGCGCCACCGCCGACGGGCGCTGCTCCTCGCAGCCGTCCTCCTCGCCGGCGCGTGCGCGCTGCTCGTGACCTCGGGTGGGACACCGCGCGCCGCGGGTGGGCTGCGCCATGTCGCCGGTGCCCCCGCGTTCACCGTCGCCGACGTCACGGCGATGCGGGGGCACGGTGAACTGGCGTTCGTCTCGGGCGGCGACCTGTTCGTCATCGACGGCGCGAACGGGAAGATCACCAATGCGAGCGGCCCCGGCCATCAGGCGAGCGCGCCGAAGTTCTCGCCGGACGGGAAATGGCTGTTGTTCGCCGAGGGCGCGGGCTCTGCGGCCTTTGTCGCGCGGGCCGACGGTAGCCACGCCCGCCGCCTCCCGGGCGCCGCGCGGTGGCTCCCCGACAGCGAGCTCGTCACCACCGGCGGGAACGGGGCCAGCACGACCTACGCGCTCAGCCACACGGGCGGCCTCGTCCGCCGTGGCGGCAGCGTGGCCGCCGCGGAGTTCGCCGCCGCGGGGAGCGACCGCTACCTCTTCGTCGAGGACTCGCTGCGGGTCGACCCACCGCGCGCCGCTGCAGGAGTGGTCACGATCGAGACCGCGGCGACCGCGAGCGGGCCGCGCACCGCGTGGTTCAGGGGCGCGCAGCATTTCGACGTCGGCGGCGGGCTGCAGGGCACGTTCGTCAGTGTCGTCGCCGAGCTCCCCTCGGGCGCCCTGCTCCTGCGGATCCACCACTTCTGCTGTGACTACGCCGACGGTGGCGAGCTCTACGAGCTGCAGTCGCCCGGCGGGACGCCTCGGCCGCTCGCGCCGGCGTTGGGGGCCGTCACCCCGACCTTCGGGCCCGCCGCGACCTTCGCCTTCGCGGGGGGAGGCGATCGCTACGCCTGGGTGGGAAAGCACGTCGAGCTCTGCGACGCCGCCACCGCCGCCTGCGAGGTGCTGCGGACGCCGGCGGGCAGTCTCAGCCTTTCGCCGGCCTGGTCGCCGGACCGAACGACGCTCGCCTTCGTCGAGGCGCGGGCCGAGCCCGCGGGGATGATCGGCCAGGCCCAGGTGTCCTCCTGGTACGCCACCCACGAGCTCGACCTGCTCGCGGCGGGCGCCTCGCGGCCGACCGCGGTCGCGGGCACTTCGGGTGCGGCGCAGCCCGTGTGGTCGAGCGACTCGAAGAGCCTCCTGTTCGTGCGGGACGACAAGCTCTTCCTCATCGCGCGCGTCGGCGAGCCGCCGGTCGAGGTCGCCGGGTCGCTGTTCTCCGCCGGTGCCTGGAGCGCGTACTACGGCGAGGTGGGCTGGGGCGCCGAGTTCGCCTGGTCGGGGAGCTGAGCGGGAGGCACCGACCGGCCAAGCCCGGCAACCGCCTCTTGCGGAACGGCGGGACGTCGTACAAACTGTACGAAACCGTTCCGTTCAGTTATCCCCCCCGAGGCTCCGTGGCCGCTCCTCCGCTCACCACCCACCCCGCCCTCTCCCCGCCGAGCGGCGCGCGCGCCCAGGCCCGCGAGGGCGCGATCCTCGGCGCCGCCCTGGAGCTCCTCCTCGAGGTCGGCTACGACCGGATGACCATCGACGCCGTGGCGGAGCGGGCGCGGGCCAGCAAGGCGACGATCTACCGGCACTTCCCCGACAAGGCGGCGATCGTCGCCGCGGCGATCGGCTGTGAGCAAGCGGCCGCGGCACCGACGGTCGACACCGGATCGCTGCGCGGCGACCTCCTCGCCTATGCCGAGCGCGCCGCGCACTCCGCCGGAGTCGACAGTGGCCTCCTCGCCGGTCTGATGAATGCGGCGCGCTCGGACGAGGTCATCGCGGCGCTGCTCAACGAGCGGATGTGGGAGTCCAAACAGCGGGCGCTCCGGGAGATCGTGGAGCGCGCCGTCGAGCGCGGGGAGGTGGCCGACGCGAGCGGCGTGTCGCTCGCCTGCGAGGTCTGCTGCGCCGTCGTGCTCCACCGGCTGACCGTCGTCCGCGCCAAGCCCGACGCCGCCTTCCGCCGGCACCTCGTCGACGACATCGTCGTCCCGCTGCTCACCCACCGCGGCGCGCCGCCCCCGCCGCTCCGTCACAGCCGGACGCGAAGCTCGGGCCGCGCCGTGACAGGCACCGCTGCGCCGAGGACCGCCACCCCCGAGATCCCGAGCAAGAGGAGCACGTCGTGACCGCCCCGTTCCTTCCGACCGCCGAGACCGAGCCCGACCCCCGGCGCTGGCTCGCGCTCGCCATCATCGCCATCGCCCAGCTGATGGTGGTGCTCGACGCGACGATCGTGAACATCGCGCTGCCCTCCGCGCAGCACTCGCTGCACATCTCGACCGCCAACCGCCAGTGGGTGATCACCGCCTACACCCTCGCCTTCGGCGGTCTGCTCCTCCTCGGGGGGCGCATCGCTGACTACTCCGGGCGGAAGCGGATCTTCATCGTCGGCCTGCTCGGCTTCGCCGCCGCCTCGGCCTTCGGCGGAGCCGCCCAGAACGGCGGGATGCTCTTCGCGGCCCGTGCCCTGCAGGGGGCCTTCGGGGCGCTGATGGCGCCGGCGGCACTGTCGTTGATCTCGGTGACCTTCACCGAGCCCCACGAACGGGCAAAGGCCTTCGGCGTCTACGGCGGCATCGCCGGCGGCGGCGCGGCGATCGGCCTGATCCTCGGTGGCGTGCTCACCGAGTTCGCCTCCTGGCGCTGGTGCCTGCTCGTCAACGTGCCGATCTCGGTCTTCGCCGCGATCTCGGCGCAGCGCATCGTGCGCGAGAGCCGGGCGACGGGGGACACGAGCTACGACCTCCCCGGTGCCTTCTCGGCGACCGCCGGCCTCGCCTTTCTCGTCTACGGCTTCACCAAGGCGAGCGAGGCGGGGTGGAGCGCGCGCAGCACGGTCGTCTGCCTCGTCCTCGCCGTCGTGCTCATCTCGGCCTTCGTCGTCATCGAGCGCCGCTCGCCGGCGCCGCTGTTGCCGATGCGGGTCCTCCTCGACCGCAACCGAGGCGGCTCCTTCCTCGCCTCGTTCCTCGCCGGCGTGGCGATGTTCGGGATGTTCCTCTTCCTCACCTTCTACCTGCAGATCACGCTCCACTACAGCGCGCTGAAGGCCGGCTTCGCCTTCCTGCCGTTCTCGGGCGGGATCATCGTGGCGGCGGGCATCGCGAGCAAGGTGCTGCCGCGCATCGGCGCCCGCGCGCCGATGGTCGGCGGCTTCGCGGCGGCGGTCGTCGGGCTGCTGTGGCTCACCCGGATCGGCGTGCACACGAGCTACGTCTCGCACGTGCTGCCCTCGGAGATCGTGATGAGCCTCGGCTTCGGCTTCATCTTCGTCCCGATGAGCAGCACCGCCCTCATCGGGGTCTCGCACCATGACGCCGGCGTCGCCTCGGCGACGCTGAACGCGACCCAGCAGGTCGGCGGCTCGCTCGGCACCGCGCTCCTCAACACGATCGCCGCCACCGCGACGGCGGGGTACCTCAGCGCGCACGGCCACACGGCCGCCGAGGTGGCCAAGGCGCAGGTGCACGGCTACACGACGGGCTTCATGGTCTCCTCCGCCCTGCTCGCCCTCGCGGGCCTCGCGGTGGCGATCTTCGTGACCGCGACGCGCGACACGATCCCGGCCCTTGACCCCGCGCTCGCCGCCGGATAACCGGGCCGCTCCGAGGGGGAGTGGCCCTCCGAAACACCGCGGCAACACTCACTTGGTAGAAGTTGTAGCCAGTGGGTGACGATCTGTTCTCGGGCTACACCCTCGGAGCGGCCTGGGACGAGATGTTCGAGAGCGTCGGGCAGCCCCGTGCGGCCTCCTTCGGCCTCTACGACGCGCTCCGTTCGATGTCCCCCGAGGAGTTCGAGGAGCGCTGCGCGGAGCGGGACCGGTCGCTGCGCGACCGCGGGGTGACCTTCGCCCACTCCGGGGAGGAGCTCCCCTTCCCGCTCGACCCGGTGCCGCGCCTCATCGACGCCGAGGAGTGGGCCACGATCGAGGCCGGGGTGGCGCAGCGGGTGCGGGCGCTCGAGCTGTTCCTGCGCGACGTCTACGGCGCCGGCGAGGTCTTCTCCGACGGCGTCGTACCCCGACGCCTCGTCCTCACCTCGCGCCACTACCAGCGCGCGAGCGCCGGGGTCGAGCCCCCGAACCACGTGCGGATCCACGTCGCGGGGATCGACCTCGTGCGCGACCGCGAGGGCGCCTTCCGGGTCCTCGAGGACAACGTGCGCGTCCCCTCGGGGAGCTCCTACGTCGTCGAGAACCGCCGCACGATGGCGCGCATCTTCCCCGAGCTCTTCGCCAGCCACCGCATCCGCCCCGTCGCCAACTACCCCCAACGGCTGCTCACGGCGCTGCGCGCCGCCGCCCCGCTCGGCGCGGGCGCCGACCCGACGGTGGTCGTGCTCACGCCGGGGGTGCACAACTCGGCGTACTTCGAGCACTCCTTCCTCGCCCGCCAGATGGGCGTGGAGCTCGTCGAGGGGCGCGACCTCGTCGTCCGCCACAACGTCGTCTACATGCGGATGACGGCGGGGGAGCGGCGCGTCGACGTCATCTACCGCCGCGTCGACGACGACTACCTCGACCCGGTGCACTTCCGCCCGGAGTCGCTCGTCGGCTGCGCCGGCGTGGTGAACGCCGCCCGCGCCGGCAACGTGACGGTCGCCAACGCGATCGGCAACGGCGTCGCCGACGACAAGCTCCTCTACACCTACGTCCCCGAGCTCATCTCCTACTACCTCGGGCAGGAGCCGATCCTCGCCAACGTCGACACCTACCGCCTCGAGGACCCCGACCAGCTGGCGCACGCCCTCGGCCGCCTCGACCGCCTGGTGGTGAAGCCCGTCGACGGTTCCGGCGGCTACGGCCTCGTCGTCGGGCCGACCGCGGGGGACGAGGAGCTCGCCGCCGCGGCGGCGGCGATCACGGCCGCGCCACGGGACTTCATCGCCCAGGAGTTCGTCGACCTGTCGACCGTCCCGACCAAGGCGGGGAGCGGCCTCGTCGCCCGCCACGTCGACCTCCGCCCCTTCGCGGTGAACGACGGCACCTCGGTGTGGGTCGCGCCCGGAGGCCTCACCCGCGTCGCGCTCCGGGAGGGCTCGAGCGTCGTGAACTCGAGCCAGGGGGGCGGCTCGAAGGACACCTGGGTGCTCGCGCCGGCGCGCCCCGCGGCGATCGTCGAGGTCCCGGCCCGCCCCTCGCCGCTGCCGGCGGCGGGCGCCCTCGCGGCCGCTCCCGAGCCGGAGCAGGGCCCCGGCTTCGGCGGCACCCAGCAGCAACAACAGCAGCAACAGCAGCCGCCGTGCTGAGCCGCATCGCGGAGTCGCTCTTTTGGATCGGCCGCTACCTCGAGCGGGCCGAGGACACGGCGCGCCTGCTCGATGTGCAGATCCACCAGCACCTCGAGGACGCCACGCTCGACGAGGCCGCGGTCTCGGCGACGCTGCTGCAGGTGATGGGGGTCCCCGAGCCCGAGGGGGCGCTCGAGCTCGGCCGGGTGACGGCGCTGCTCGCGCTCTCGCCCCGTCAGCAGAGCTCGATCGCCTGCTCGCTGCGCGGCGCGCGCGAGAACGCGCGGGGGATCCGCGAGTCGCTCTCCTCGGAGTTCTGGGAGTGCCTCAACGGAACGATCGTCGCCCTCGACGCGCGCATCGCGACCGGCGAGCAGATCGGCCCGCACGAGTTCTTCCGCTTCTCGCTGTTCGTCCGCGAGCGGGTGGCGATCGCCGCCGGACTCGCCGACGCGACGATGTACCGCGACGACGGCTGGCAGTTCCTCGTCCTCGGCCGCAGCATCGAGCGCGCCGACATGACCGCCCGCCTCCTCGCCGCCCGCCTCGACGACCCGCGCGGGGAGCCCGACTGGCCGACGACGCTGCGCGCCTGCTCGGCCTACGAGGCCTGCCTGCGCACCTACCGCGGGGCGATGAGCGCGGCGAACACCCTCGAGTTCCTGATCCTCGACCGCAACTTCCCGCGCAGCATCTACTACGCGCTCGCGACCGCCGAGCACTGCCTCCTCGCGCTCGAGCAGCAGCCGAGCCGCGCTGGCCCGGGCGACGAGGCGGCGCGCATCGTCGGTCGCGCCCGCACCGCGCTCGGCTACCACACCGCGGAGGAGATCCTCGAGCAGGTGCCGCGCCACCTCGCCGAGGTGCAGGCGGCCTGCGCGGCGGCGAGCCACGCGATCGCGACGAGCTACTTCCAGCGCGACTCGACCCTCGCCTGGCGGACCGGCAGCGCCCCCTCCAGCGAGGCCGAGGCGGCGCGATGAGCTGGCGGATCGCGACCCGGCACACCTCGACCTACCGCTACGGGGCGCCGGTCGTCGCCTCCTACAACGAGGCCCGCATCACCCCCCAGGAGCGCGACGGCCAGCGCGTCCTCGAGTCGGCGGTGGCGGTCCACCCGCAGACCGCGCTCTACCACTACCGGGACTACTTCGGGAGCGCCGTCGTCGCCTTCGACATCCCCGAGCCGCACGACCAGCTGGTGGTGATCGGCACCTCGACCGTCGAGACCGCCTCGGCGCGGCCCCTTCCCGCCGCGCTCACCTGGGAGGGCCTCGCCTCCCTCGCCGAGGGGGAGCGCTTCATCGAGTACCTCCGCCCGACGCCCTTCACGACCGGCGACGACGAGCTCCTCGCGGTCGCCAAGGGCTTTCGCGTCGCCGCCTCGCCGAGCGAGGCCGTCGAGGGCGCGAGCGGGTGGATCCGCGCCGAGATGACCTACGAGCTCGGCGCCACCGCCGTCTCCACCTCGGCGCTCGAGGCCTGGCACGCCCGGCGCGGCGTCTGTCAGGACTTCGCGCACATCGGCCTCGTGCTGCTGCGCTCCCTCGGGATCCCCGCGCGCTACGTCTCGGGCTACCTGCACCCCTCGCGCGAGGCCGAGATCGGGACGACGGTCGCGGGGGCGGGACACGCCTGGATCGAGTGCTGGCTCGGCGACTGGCTGCCGATCGACCCCACCCACGGCGAGGCCGTCGGCGATCGCCACGTGACCGTCGCCCGCGGCCGGGACTACGCCGACGTGGCGCCCTTCCGCGGCGTGTACCAGGGCGGTGCGCTCGAGTCGCTCGACGTCTCGGTCGAGCTGGTGCGCATGGCCTAAACGCGCCTGGCCTGAACGCGCCTGGCCTGAACGCGCCTGGCCTGAACCCGCCCGGCCTGAACCCGCCCGGCCTCAGCGCCTCGTCCAGGGGTAGGCGGCGAGGGCCGCGAGGTCGGTCGCGCCGCCGGACTCGAGGTCATAGAGGCTGGCGCCGATCGCGCCGCCGCGCCGTGCGACGTCGAGGAAGCGCCAGATCTCCCGCTCGCTCGGGAGGCCGACGCGGCCGCCTTCGTCGGCCATGTTGTAGTCCTGGCCGATCGGGGCGACCCTCCCGAGGCGGTTGAGGGCGCGCAGCGCGAGCTCGGTGACGACGCCGGGCTCGTTGCAGGACCAGTAGATCATCGGGGCGAAGGCGTCGACGTAGGGGGCCGCGGCGGCGTAGGGGAAGCCGGTGAGCGAGACCGACAGGGGGCGGGGAACGGTCGCCACGACGGGGCGGTGGCCCGCCGCCCGGCGGACGAGCGAGAGGTAGTCGGTGACCCGCCGGGCCGTGTCGTAGGTCCCCTCGGGGTGCTCCTCGATGTCCGCGCTGAAGCCGTCGATCCCGCTCGCGAGCGTCGCCGCGGCGCGCGCCGCGTCGGCCGCGGGGTTGGAGAGCGTCGGGAAGTCCCAGGCGATGACGTCGATCCCGAGCGCGTGCGCCGCGGGGAGGAGGCGCGCGAGCGTCGGCGCGCCGTAGTAGCCGTCGTGGGTGCTCCCGGTGCGGATCCAGATCTGCTGCAGGCCCGCGGCGCGCGCCGCGGCGACGACGGCCGCGACGTTGGCGGGGGCGCCGGGGAAGGGGGTCACCCAGATCCCCTTCCCGGAGATCGCCGCGAGGTTCACGTGCCGCCGCGCCGGTGCCGCGGCGAGGGGGATCGCCGCCTCGGCCACGGCGGGGGCGGCGAGGGGCGGGGGAGGGGGGCCCGGCGGGTGGTAGGGGGGCGGGCAGGGCTCGGGCTGCACGGCGGTCACCGGCAGCGGGAAGAGCGGCGCCGCGCCGGCGCCGCGGGGAGCGACGAGGAGCGCCCCCGCGAGGGCGGCGAGGGAGGCGAGGGCGGTGAGGGCGGTGGTCCGGCGCTGCACCATCCCATTCTCGCTCGACGGCGCAGGCAGTGGGGGACAGGGCTTGACCCGGCCGCGAGTCCTTGTACCATACTGCGTATGTTCAACGACTCGGCCACGCAGTGAGCGTCCGCCACGCGATCCTCGCCCTGCTGAGCGAGGGCCCGAAGTACGGCCTGCAGCTCCAGAAGGAGTTCGAGTCCAACACCGGCGAGGTGTGGCCGCTCAACATCGGCCAGGTGTACACGACGCTCCAGCGCCTCGAGCGCGACGGCCTCGTCGAGTCCGACGAGGCCGAGACGGAGGGGCCGCAGAAGGGCTTCCGGATCACCGAAGCCGGCTCGGTCGAGCTCTCCTCGTGGCTGAACACCCCGCCCGACATGACCTCCCCGCCGCGCGACGAGCTCGTGATCAAGGTGCTCTCCGCGCTGCGCGTGCCGGGCGTCTCGGTGCACGACGTGATCCAGGTCCATCGCCGTTACCTCGTCGAGCTGATGCAGCAGTGGACGCGCCTGAAGGAGGACGAGGCCGAGTTCGACCTCTCCTTCGCCCTCGTCGTCGACGCGGAGCTCTTCCGGCTGGACTCGGTCGTGCGCTGGCTCGACACCGCCGACGGCCGCCTGAAGCGGGCCGCCCTCGAGCCGCCCCGTCCCTCGCCGCTGCCGCGCCTCTCGCGGCGGCTGGTCGTGCGGCGGTGAGCTACCTCGAGCTGCGGGGCGTCTCCAAGTCCTACGGGGAGGGCGCCGCCGAGGTGCACGCGCTGCGCGACGTCGACCTCTGGGTCGAGCGCGGTGACCTCGTCGCGGTGATGGGCCCGAGCGGCTCGGGCAAGTCGACGCTGCTCACCATCGCCGGCAGCCTCGAGGACCCCTCGGCGGGGGAGGTGCTGATCGAGGGTGCCTCGGTGCAGGCGATGTCCCGCAACGCGCAGGCCCGTCTGCGGCGGCGCACCATTGGCTACGTCTTCCAGGACTTCAACCTGCTCGCCGGGCTCACCGCCGTCGAGAACGTCTCGCTCCCCCTCGAGCTCGACGGCGTCGCCGCGAAGAAGGCCCACGCGACCGGGATGGAGGTGCTCGAGGAGCTCGGCCTCGCCGACCGCGCGACGCACTACCCCGACCAGCTCTCGGGCGGCGAGCGCCAACGCGTCTCCATCGCGCGCGCGATCGTCGGGGAGCGCAGCCTGCTGCTCGCCGACGAGCCCTCCGGGGCGCTCGACTCGACGAACGGCGAGGCGGTGATGCGGATGGTGCTCGGCGCCTGCAAGCAGGGGGTCGCCGCGGTCGTCGTCACCCACGACGCGCAGCTCGCCTCGTGGGCCGATCGGGTGGTCTTCATCCGTGACGGGCGGATCGTCGACCAGACCGTGCCCCCGCCGACTCCCGAAGCGCTGCTGCGCGAGAGCGAGCGGGCGCCGCACCGCTGAGCCGCCGCGGCGCGACGACGACCCACCCCCGACCACCCGGCGCGGCGACGGGGGCGGGGACGCGCCCCCCTAGGGTGAGGCGATGCGCCGCCTCGCCGCACTGCTGCTGCTCTTGCTCGCCCCGTTCACCTTCGCCGGGGTGGCGCGCGCCGCCTCGGCGGCGCCGATGGGGCCGGAGGGCATCCCCCTCGAGATCGGCAAGGTGCTCGCGCCGGCCTCGACGGCGGCACAGGGTAAGACCGTCGACGGGATCGCCTGTGACGCGCACGAGCAGGTCGCCTACCACGTGCACACGCACCTCGCGATCTACGTGGACGGGTCGCTGCGCCCCCTCCCGCCGGGCGTCGGCCTCGTCGTCCCGGTCGGCGAGCAGACCGCCTACGGCCCCTTCTACGGCGCCACCACCTGCTACTACTGGCTGCACGTGCACACCCAGGACGGCGTGATCCACATCGAGTCGCCGGGCGCGCGCACCTACACCCTCGGCGAGTTCTTCGACATCTGGCGCCAGTCGCTCTCCCCCGACGGGGTCGGCGCGGCGCGCGGCACGGTGACGACCTACGTGAACGGCCGCAGTTACCGCGGCAACCCCCGTTCGGTGACCCTCGGATCGCACGTCGACATCCAGCTCGACGTGGGCAAGCCCGCGGTCTCGTTCAAGAACGTGAACTGGTCGACCTCGCAGCTCTGAGGAGCGGTCCCGCGGGCGACGCCGGCGCCGCGGCGGGTGCCCCGGCCGCCTACGCGAGACCCTCGATGAGGCGGATCAGCTCCTCGCGGCGGTAGCCCTGGAGGCGGGCGAGCTGCACGAGCTCGCGGGCCTTCGCGAGCACCACGCTCTTCTCCTGCGCTCGACCGGCGACGGTGATGCCGCGCCCGCGTTGGAACTCGAGGACGCCTTCTTCCCGCAGCATCCGCAGCGCCCGGAGCACGGTGTTGGTGTTCACGCCGAGCACCGCCGCGAGGTCGCGGGCGGGCGGGAGCCTCTCTCCCGCGGCCGCCTCCCCCTCCGCGATCGCGCGCCGGATGTCGCCCGCGACCTGATCGTGGAGAAGCGCGGGGTCGGCACGGTCGATGCGCACGCGAATCATTGTGCTACTCAGACTAGCACCCGTGCAGAGCGGGTTCACTCCCGTAACTCGATGCCGAGGGGTTTGCGGGTGAACTCGCGTTTTCAACTTCGGACGGTCTCGCGCAGGAAGCCACGTCCCGCTACGAAGGGGGTTCAGCCCGACGGCGGCTTCGGGAACGCCTCCGGCCGGCCGAGGAAGTAGCCCTGTGCGAAGTCGACGCCGAAATCGC